>NZ_JBHSHJ010000015.1:0-92300 GCF_042652905.1 Giesbergeria sinuosa
CATCGGCCAGCTCCACTTTGCTGGCAAAGGTGGCCTGGGGCAGTCCGGCCAAGGCGGCCAGCATTTGGCCGGTTTGGTTGGCATCGTCGTCGATGGCTTGCTTGCCCAAAATGATGAGGCCGGGTTGTTCTTTGTCCACCAGCGCCTTGAGCAGCTTGGCCACGGCCAGCGGTTGCAGTTCGGCCTCGGTTTCGACCAAGATGGCGCGGTCGGCGCCAATCGCCATAGCCGTGCGCAGGGTTTCCTGGCACTGGGCGGTGCCGCAGGAGACGGCGATCACCTCAGTGGCCAAGCCTTTTTCTTTCAGACGCACGGCTTCTTCGACGGCAATTTCGTCAAAGGGGTTCATGCTCATTTTGACGTTGGCGATGTCCACGCCGGTGCCATCGGATTTGACACGCACTTTCACGTTGTAGTCCACCACGCGCTTGACTGGGACCAATACCTTCATTGCTGCGGCTCCTAAGAGAGTTGTCGATTGAATTGACGTTACGTAAACTGAGACATTCTATGTCCTACTGCGCTGCTTGGGCAGACTGTGCATAGTGTGCACATGCAGTGGCCTGGCTTAATGGCTGGCTTGCGGCGTAAAGCACAGAGGAGATACTGCTGTCTCAAGAGGCGATTGGCCCCACCGATGGGGGTGGATTTTGTCCTACCAATTCCACCACTCGGCGCGGATAAGGAATATCGATGGCATGGGTCTGCAAGGCGCGCAAAATGGCAAGGTTGATTTGCGAGCGCAAGCCCAACAGGCCATTTTCTGGATCAGCAATCCAGAATCCTACGGTGAACTCCAAACCATCGGCGCCAAAGGCCGACAAAGCCACACTTGGGGCTGGATCGCGCAATACGCGATCACTGACCAATGCCGCTTCTTGCAACAAACGCATCACCAAATCGACATCACTGTCATAGCCCACACTGACCACTGTGGAATGCCAAACACGCGGATCGGCAAGCGAAAAATTCTCTACCCGCTGTGTAATCAGCATCTCATTGGGCACGATGGATTCACGGCCAGCACCAGAACGGATGACGGTGTAACGGGTGGTGATATCGGTGACGCGGCCCTCAAAATTGTCGATACGGACATTGTCACCAATGCGCACACTGCGTTCGGCCAAGATGACAAAACCACTGACATAGTTGGCCGCCAGTTTTTGCAAACCGAAGCCAATACCCACGCCCACAGCACCACCCAAGACAGACAAAGCCGATAAATCAATGCCCACGGTGGATAAGGCGAAGATCAGCCCAAGAAACACGAACACGGCCCGGGCCACGTTGCTAAGGGCTTTGCGCACTGACAAATCACTGCCACTGGCCGAATGCAGTAAACGGGCCTCGATAGTGGAAGATACCCACAGCGTCAGGATCAGCACCGCACCCGAGGTCAGGATGCCCTCCAAAATGGTACGCACTGACAAGGTAGAACTGCCCACCTTCCAGCGGATGTCGTCTAGATCCTGCAACACCAACGGCAGCAGCCCTGTGACCCACAACACCATGCAGCCCCAAGCCAGCCAAGAAATAGTACGCTCGATGGGGTGCAACCAAGTGGCCCGCGGAAAGGCCACTTGCAACACTTTGACACCGATGCGAATCACCATCAATGCCATTAAGACTGGAATGGCAACCTTGAAGACAGCCAGCGTAATCCATTGAGTCAGCAGGGCTTGGGCCAGATAGCCCAGTCCCAAGAGGACGGCAGGAAACAGCGCACCATCCAAGATCTTGTGACCAAACAAGATGGATTGCGTGTCACTGCGGCCCAAAGCCCGGCGCAGCCCCGACACCAGCAACCAAGCCAGCAGCACACACAGCGCCAGCGAACCCAATTCGATCAGCACGGTGGGTTGCAAGAAGGCTTGGAACCAACGTCCTACATCGTCAAACATCACTGGTGGGGGAGGTGTCTTGGCCATTGCTAGCGCGGGGTCCTTGCTTCGTGTTGGCTGGGAGGCTTCCACGCGGGGGTGCGTTTCTCAACAAAGGCACGGGCACCCTCTTGAGCCGCTGCGTCCATCATGTTGACTGCCATGGTCTGGCCTGCCAATTGGTAGGCGGCATCCGTGCCCAGCTCGCGCTGTTGGTACACCAATGCCTTGCCCATAGCAATGGCAGCACGGGGCTTCTCCAAAATGGAAGAGACCAGTTTTTCCACCTCGGCGTCCAGTGCCTCCACAGCAACCACCCGGTTGAGCAGCCCCCGCTCCAGCGCCGTACGGGCATCCATAAAATCACCGGTGAGCAGCATTTCCATTGCCTGCTTGATAGGTACATTGCGCACCAAAGGCACACTGGGCGTGGCACAAAACAAACCGTAATGGATGCCACTGGTCGCAAAAGTGGCCTGTTGCACCGCTACAGCCAAATCGCACTGCGCAACCAACTGGCAGCCCGCAGCAGTTGCCATGCCCTGTACTTTGGCAATGACGGGCACGGGCAACCGCTGAATGGACAACATCACTTTGCTGCACTGGGCAAACAGTGCTTGGTACCAAGCCAACTCGGGGTGGGCAGCCATGTCTTTCAGGTTGTGCCCAGCACAGAATGCCTTGCCAGTAGCGGCCAGCACCACTACCCGAACACTGTCATCGCGGGCGATAGCGTCGAGCGCCTGCTGCAAAGCCACCAGCATCTCGGCACCCAAGGCGTTGAAGCGGGTGGGGTCGTTCAGTGTCAGGGTGACAACGCCACGGGCATCGTGCTCCACCTGCAACACGGTCGTGGAAAGGGAGGTAAGGGTGCTCATGGGCGTTACAGGTCAGCCAACACGCGCAAATGCGCCTCAACGCTGCGCGCCAAGGCGCTGGGCACATAGCCACCCTCCAGACAGGACACAATGCGCCCTTGGGAAAAGCGGCGGGCAATATCTTTGATACGCAAAGTGATCCAAGTGTAGTCTTGCTCGACCAAACCCAACTGGCCCATGTCGTCTTCGCGGTGGGCATCAAAGCCCGCGCTGATAAAGATCATTTCGGGCTTGAACTCCTCCAAACGTGGAATCCAAGTCATCTCGATCATCTCGCGGATGTCCATCCCTTTGGTGTAGGCCGACACCGGGACATTGAGCATGTTGGCGGCGGGGTTTTGGTCGCCGCTGTAAGGAAAGAATGGATGCTGAAAGAAGCTCACCATCAGTGCGCGCTCATCGCCCGCCAAGATGTCTTCAGTCCCATTGCCGTGGTGAACGTCAAAGTCGATCACGGCCACACGTTGCAGGTTGTAGCGTTGCAGAGCGTACTTGGCAGCAATAGCCACATTGTTGAAAAAACAAAAACCCATCGCCTTGTCACGACAGGCGTGGTGTCCGGGTGGACGCACCGCGCAAAAAGCGTTTTCCAATTCGCCAGCCATCACCGCATCGGTGGCCGCCAGTGCCGCCCCTGCCGAACGCAGCGCCGCCTGCCAAGTATGGACGTTGATGGAGGTATCAGGGTCTACCTGAGTGTGGGTAGGGCCACCAGCGGCCACTTCTTCGCGCAGCCAATCGGTCAAGCCACGCATTGCAGCAATGTGCAGGCGCCCGTGGGCCAACTCGATATCGGCCAGTGCCGCCTCGGGCGCTTCGCAACGCTCCAACGCATCACTGACACCCGTCACCAGTAAACGGTCTTCAATAGCGTCCAAACGCTCAGGGCACTCGGGGTGGCCTGGGCCCATTTCATGTTTCCAGCAATCGCGGTGGGTGTAATAACCTGTCTTTCCCATAGGTGTGTCTCCGTCGGTCGTTTTTTTCGGATAACGTTGCGCTATGCATGCACAGCAAAAAATCAAATCGCTTTTGGATCAGCTTAACACGGTGATTGTGGGCAAGGCAGCACGCGTGCAAGACTGTGTGGCCTGTTTGCTCGCGGGCGGGCACCTGCTGATTGAGGACGTGCCCGGTGTGGGCAAGACCACTTTATCTCACGCATTGGCACATACTTTTGGACTGCAGTTTGCCCGTGTGCAATTTACAGCCGACCTGATGCCCAGCGATCTCATCGGTGTCTCGGTCTATGAGCGTGGGCAGGAAGCGTTTGTCTTTCATCCTGGCCCCGTGTTTACACAGGTGTTGCTGGCCGACGAGATCAACCGTGCCAGCCCCAAAACACAAAGCGCACTGCTAGAAGCCATGGAAGAAAAACAGGTGTCGGCAGAGGGAGAAACACGCCCATTGCCACAGCCCTTTTTTGTCATTGCCACGCAAAACCCACAAGATCAGTTGGGTACCTATGCCTTGCCCGAGTCGCAATTAGACCGTTTTCTGATGCGAATTTCACTGGGCTACCCCGACCGACGGTCTGAGCGGCTGCTGCTGGCAGGCAGCGACCGACGCGCGATGGCAGCCACTGCCAGTCCAGTGCTTTCAGCGGCAGACTTGGCTGCATTGCAACAGCAGGTACTGGCTATTCATGCCGCCGATCCGCTGCTCGATTATGTGCAAGACCTGATTGCCGCCACCCGCTCTGGTCATTGGTTTGTGCAAGGGCTGTCGCCACGCGCAGGCATTGCCTTGGTGCGAGCTGCCAAGGCACAGGCACTCATCAGCGGGCGCGACTATGTGGCACCCGACGATGTGCAGGCCATCATCGCCCAAACCATTGCCCACCGCTTGGTGCCTGTGGGCAATGCTGGGCGGGGTGCCATAGAGCAGGTGCGGGCTATGGTCGATAGCGTACCGCTGCCCTGACCATGCGTTCTATTGCCCAAGCCACCGCTGCCAGCCCAGCCACTGCTCGGGGTTGGCAGGCACGGTGGGCTGCCATCGACCCACTGGCCGCTGCACGGCGCCGACTGGCGCGCTGGTGGCAGGCACGGCTACCACTGTCCGACACCTTGACGCTGACCCAGCGCAACGTCTACATCCTGCCCACCGGGCCAGGATGGATGCTGGCCTTGACACTGTTGGTGCTGCTGGTGGCATCCATTAACTACCAGCTCAATCTGGGCTATCTGCTCACTTTTCTGCTGGCTGGCAGCGCCGTGGTGGGCATGCATGTCTGTCATGGCACTTTGCGTGGATTGACCTTGCATCTACAAGCCCCAGAAGCCCATTTTTTGGGCCAAAGTGCCGTGCTAGATGTGCAGCTGAGCAGCGAGCGACATACACCTCGCTTTGGCATTGCCGTGGCAGTGCATGGTAGTAGCCAATGGGCGTGGACGGATGTGCCCGCACAAGGATCGGCCAAGGTACAGATTGCCTTCGCACCCAGCCACCGAGGGCTACACCCAATACCCATGCTGACGGCAGAGACTCGCTTTCCACTGGGCACGTTCCGGGTCTGGACGCTTTGGCGCCCAGCAACGCAGGTACTGGTGTACCCAGCCCCCGAAATTCCAGCGCCGCCTTTGCCTCCGGGCGAACCCCATGCCAGTGGCACAGGCAGTACCCATAGCCAAGGTATGGGAGATTTTGAAGGCGTGCGCGCCTACCGCCGTGGTGATGCCTTGCAATTGGTCGTATGGAAAAAAGCGGCGCAGGCTTTGGCCAGCGGCAGTGATGCCCTGGTCAGCCGTGACAGCCTACAGATGCAGCGGCATGAGCTGTGGTTGACCCCAGAGCGCACAGGCCTGGCGGATACCGAGGCCCGCCTATCTCGCCTGACGGCCTGGGTACTCCAAGCAGACCGACTGGGACTGGACTACGGCCTGCGCCTGCCAGGCTTAGAAATTCCCCCGAGCAGTGGTGCTGCCCAGCGCCAACGCTGCCTGCAAGCACTGGCTCTGTGCTGATAGCAGGCCGCCCCTTTTTGCTGCAACGCCCATGTCTGTGACTTCTGCACCACCACCAGCCTCTTCTGGCCATCTGCGCCAAACGCTGGCTACATTGCCACGCGACACCCGCGACACCTTGTTCATGCTGGGCGTGATTGCTTGGGTGATTGCACCACAGGTGGGACGCCTGCCTTGGTGGGCCAGTGCCTTGGCCGCATCCTTTCTGTTCTGGCGTGGCATTCTGTCTTGGCGCGGACAGGCACTGCCCAACCGCTGGCTGTTATTAGGGGTAGTGGTGATCGCTGTGGGGGCCACGCTGATCACCTATCGCACCATTCTGGGGCGGGATGCGGGTGTTACCTTGATTGTGCTGCTGCTGACGCTCAAAACACTGGAACTGCGTGCCCGACGCGATGCACTGGTGGTGTTTTTTCTGGGCTTTTTCACCATGCTCAGCAATTTCTTTTTCTCGCAGTCGCTGCTCACTGCCGTGGCCATGCTAGTGGCCTTGATGGGGCTACTGACCGCATTGGTCAATGCCCACATGCCTGTAGGCCGCCCCCCCCTGCTGCTGCCTTTGCGTACCGCAGGCATGATGGCGGTGTTGGGAGCGCCGATTATGTTGGCGCTGTTTGTTTTCTTTCCGCGTATGGCACCGTTGTGGGGGATGCCCAGCGATGCCCTGAGTGGGCGCAGCGGCTTGTCGGGAACCATGGAGATAGGCCATGTAGCCAAACTGGCACTGGACGACAGTGTGGTGATGCGTATTCGCTTTGACACCCCTGGTCATGTTGCACCACCCGCCTCGCAGTTGTATTTTCGTGGCCCGGTACTGTCGGAATTTGATGGTTGGCAGTGGCGTGCCCCCACATTGCGTCAAGACCCGTGGCTAGGGCAATGGAGCCTGCTGACGCAAATGCGTGTGCAGGGGGAACCGATACGGTATACCGTGACATTGGAGCCGCACCAGCGGCCCTGGCTGATGGTGCTGGAAGCAGCCACCGAAAAACCAGCACTCAACGGGGCCAACCCGTTCATGACCCCAGACCTTCAATGGCTGTCCACACGCCCCATCACGGATGTCGTGCGTTATAGCGCCGAAAGCTATCCCGATTTTCAGCATGGCCCAACGCGCATGACAGATGCTTTGCGTGACTTGGCCCTGTTACCAGCCAGTTCTAACCCACGCACCGTGGCATTGGCGCAGACACTGCAAGCCGACCCAGCCATTGCCCAAGGCGGCACACAGGCTTTGGTCGATGCCGTACTGCATCGTTTGCGCACAGGTGGCTACGAATACACACTAGAGCCAGGCCTCTATGGTCAACACAGTGCTGATGAGTTTTGGTTTGACCGCAAAGTCGGTTTTTGTGAACACATTGCGTCATCTTTTGTGATTTTGCTGCGTGCCGCCGGTGTGCCAGCGCGCATTGTGACCGGCTACCAAGGCGGCGAGTCCAACAATGTTGATGGTTATTGGACTGTACGCCAGAGTGACGCACATGCTTGGGCAGAAGTATGGATGGAGCAGCGTGGCTGGGTTCGTGTTGACCCTACAGGCGCCGTGGCTCCAGGGCGGATAGGCCAGTTCCAGCGCCTGACAGCCCCCAGAGGCGTGTTCGGCGAGGCGATGGGCACAGTCATCAGCCCCGGCATGGTGCAGCAACTGCGTGCGGTCTGGGAGGCCATGAACAACCACTGGAACCAATGGGTGCTGAACTACACACAAAGCCGCCAACTGGATCTGCTCAAGGCGCTAGGCTTTACTGCGCCCAGCTGGCAAGACCTGGCCCGTGTATTGGGTGGTCTGCTGGGGGTGGCTGCACTGCTCGGGGCCGCCTGGACACTCTGGGAGCGCCGCCAGCATGACCCTTGGCTGCGCCTCTTGGCGCGTACCCGCCAACGGCTGGCCCAGGCCGGACTGGTACTGCCCGATAGCACCCCACCACGCACCATCGCCACGCAAGTACAGGCGCAATTTGGTGACAGTGCCCATGCCCTGTGCGCTTGGCTGCTGGAGTTGGAACAATTGCGCTATGCGCCATCTCCTGCGGCGTCTGGGCAACTGCGGCAGTTACAGCGGCGCTGGCACAGCCTGCCTTGGCCTGCCCCCCGCAGTTCTTGAACCTTTTGCTGAAAGTAGTCTGCCAATGCGCTCTCTTGTCTCCCACCTGATTTTTCTGCTGGCCGCCAGCACATTGCCTGCCACCGCTATAGCAGAAAAGTTACCCCGCTCTGGCCATGCCGCACCAAGCCACCATGCCTATGCGGGTCGGGCAGATGCAATGCTGTTGGCACAGGACATGGCCGCACGCCATCAATGGGATGTGGATTGGGTACGCGACGTGATCGGTCAAGCCCGATTTTTACCCCAAGTTCCA
Source organism: Giesbergeria sinuosa (assembly GCF_042652905.1). Classification (NCBI taxonomy): domain Bacteria; kingdom Pseudomonadati; phylum Pseudomonadota; class Betaproteobacteria; order Burkholderiales; family Comamonadaceae; genus Giesbergeria; species Giesbergeria sinuosa. Next base: position 8,088 of record NZ_JBHSHJ010000015.1, read on the forward strand.
CCCTTAATGCTGCCCTCAGGCGCTGCTGGAGCCAAGAACTGGCAGCTCTATCGCAGCCGCTTTGTCGAACCCGTCCGCATTCGGGCTGGGGTGCGTTTTTGGAAAAAATACCGCGCCACGCTGGCCCAAGCCGAGCATCTGTATGGCGTCCCTGCCGAGATCATTGTGGGCATCATTGGTGTAGAAACCCTATATGGTCAGCAGATGGGCAACTTCCGCGTCATCGATGCCTTGGCAACGCTGGCTTTTGACTTTCCAAGCGCCCACCCACGCGCACAGGCACGGCAAGCCTATTTCCAAGGGGAACTCGAGCAGTTGCTGACCTTAGCCCAGCAAACGGGCATCAATCCACTGGTACCACGGGGCAGCTATGCTGGGGCGATGGGCTTGGGGCAGTTCATGCCATCGAGCTGGGTACGCTATGCTGTAGATGGCAATGGCGATGGCCATATCGACCTGTTTGACAACGTGCCCGATGCAATTCACTCGGTGGCCAACTACTTTGTGGCACATGGCTGGCACCCAGGCATGCCCACCCATTACCCCATCGAATTTAACCCTGCGGGTGTAGACCTAGAGACACTACTGGCCCCCGACATACGCCCCACCTTCAGTGCCCGTGACATGGACGAGCATGGCGTGCAACTGGGCGCCACAGGCCAAGCCCACGGGGGATTGCTAGCACTCATTGAACTCAAAAACGGTCAGCAGCCTGCCACCTATGTGGCAGGCACCGACAATTTTTATGCCATCACGCGCTACAACTGGTCTAGCTATTACGCAATGGCAGTGATTGAACTGGGGCAGGCTGTCCAACAAGCTCTGCGCCAACGCGCTGCACCTTAGTCGCTGGCTGGCGTTGGGTGGGGGGCCGCTGCCTGCAACCAGCCGTTGGCCAGCTCCACAGTGGACACACGGTCGGCACCCGCCAAAGATTGCAGGCGCAATTGGGAGACCAGGTACAAATAACGGGCCTGTGCCAAATCGCGCAAGGCCAGTGTTTTTTGCTGTTCGGCATTGAGCACATCAATCGTAGTGCGCACACCTGCCTCAAAGGAGCGGCGGTTGGACTGGACGGCCTGCTCTGCCGAACGCACAGCCTGCTCCAGCGCCTGGATGCGCAGCACCCCCTCCGTCACACCACGGAACTCACGGTGAACGCGCACACCCAAGTCACGCCGAGTGGCCTCTAGCATCTCCTGCGCCCGCTCTTGGGCGGCCAAAGACTGGCGCACCGTGGAGCTGATCTGCCCACCCGCATACAACGGAATCGACAGTTGCAAACCAATGGTCTTGTTGTCGTAGCGGGTGTTGACGCTGGTGACGTTATCGCTGTTGGTACGAGACCATTGGGCCACCGCGTCCAGCGTAGGCAAATGGCCAGCACGGGCTTTGTCCACCTCTAGGCGTGCAGCCTCCAACTGGGCGCGCAAGGAGCGCAACTCGGGGCTGTGTGCCTCGGCACGCTCCATCCAGGCCTCTACTGCACCGGGCACAGGGGCGCTGGCCTGAAAACGTTGCACATCCAACCGCGCCAGCACATCCATCGACTGGCCGGTCAGCACCTCCAGGCGGTGGCGCGTGAACTCCATGTTCTGCCGTGCCTCCAGCTCTTGCGCCACCGTCATGTCTAGGCGGGCCTGCGCTTCGTCAATGTCGGTGCGGGTGCCTGTGCCAGCAGCAAAGCCTTTGCGGGCTGCATCCAATTGCGTACTGTAGGTGGTCTTCTGCGCCAAAATCAGCGCCAGCTGGTCTTCAGCCAGCAGCGCATCAAAATAGGACTCGCCCACACGCACGACCAGATTCTGCTCATCACGCTCTAATGTGGCGTCGGCATCTTCCACCTGGGCTTGGGCTTGCCGCACCTGCGCTTGCTGATAAGGCCGGTAAATGGGCTGGCGCACCGACAACGACTGGTTGCTGGAATAGTAGTGGGTCTGGGTGGTGACTGGGCTACCCAGCAAACCGCGCCCAGTGGTGGTCAAGTCGTTGTAATTGCGCCCCATATTCACGGCCACATTGGGCCGCAGTTGTGCTTTGGCTTGGGGCAGGCGCTCACGGGTGGCATCGGCACCGGCACGGGCAGCACGCACTTGGGCATCATTGGCCTGCGCTGCTTCATAGGCTTGGCGCAAATCCATGGCCCAACCCGCTTGGGGAAAAGCCGCCACCACCCCAGCGACCACGGTGCTCAAGGCCAGCAGGCGAGGAATTTGCAGGGATGTTGTAGCCTGGCGTGGTTCAACACAATAGGGCATGGCTCACTCCTCTTTCATGGCCGCAGAGATGCGCTTGGTCAATGGGTGCAGCAAATAGGTCAACATGGTGCGTTCACCTGTTTTGAACACCACTTCTACTGGCATACCCGGCTGCAACTGGCGCGCTCCAAGCGCCTTCATGCCTTCGGGCGTGACTTGCACCCGCGCCAAGTAGTAGCTCATGTTGGTTTGCGGCTCGGTGAGCAAATCGCCCGAGACCGACACCACCTGACCATCCACCACCAACTGTGGCGAATGGGCAAACGAAGAGAAACGCACATCCACTGGCAGCCCAGCCTTCACACGGTCAATCAGGTGTGGCGCCACATGGGCTTCGAGCAGCAAGGGCTCCTTCTCTGGCACGATATCCATCAGTTTCTGGCCGGGCTGTACCACCCCCCCGACGGTTTGCACCGCCAGACTGACTACCTGACCAGAGACGGGTGCCTTGATCTCCGTGCGTCCGAGATCATCGGTCACGGCTTTGAACTTCTGCTCTTCGGCCAACACATCACGGCTCACATCTGCCAGCTGGGTTTCCACCTCACGGCGAAAATCCTGCTGGCGTGACAACGCGCGCTGACGCAATTCACCAATAGTGCGCTGCGCCCGTACGGTATTGCCTTGGAGATCGGCAATGGAGGAGCCGGACTCGGCCACCATGCGCTCAAGCTCCAGTTGACGATTGCGTGGCGCATAGCCTTCCTTGACCAACCCCCGAATCTGGCCCAGCTCTTCATTGAGCAAGGCCTGCTGACTCTTGCGATTGATCAAAATGCTCTCGTAGCCCTGCAACAAACCATGTTGCCCCTGAATGCTTTCTTCAATCGATTGCAAATCAGAACGCAACAGACTGCGCCGGGTCATAAAAAGCTGTTCTTGGTTGAGCATCTGCTGGCGAATCAGTGGATCGCTGCTGGCCTGCTGCAAATCTGGGTGATAGCGAATGCTGGGCTGGCCGGCCTGCTCAGCCTGCAAACGCCCCTGCATGGCCCGCAAACCCAAATAACGTTGGCGTACCGACTCGTAGTTGGCACGGGCCACGGCCTCGTCCAAACGAATCAACAACTGGCCGTCTTTGACGATATCGCCTTCACGCACCAACACCTCCTTGACGATGCCACCACTCAGGTGCTGCACCGCCTTGCGCTTGGTGTCAATGGCGACCATGCCTTGACCGGGCACCCCCTCATCCAAGGGAGCCAAACCCGCCCAGAGCAAGAAACCACCAAAACCAACACCCAAGGCCCACAAGCCCATGCGCCCAATACGCCGGGCATCACCCGGTGTCGGGGCGGTAGCGCCCGCCAGACCACCCACTGCCACCGGTGCCTGTGCGGCACTGCTGGAAGAACTCAAAGTTGCTTTACCCATGTCAAAACTCGACCGTGTTTGGATTACAAAAAAAGAGGGCGCCAGAAATGGCGTTCAGACAGGCTGCACAGCCATGGCCGTGCCAGGCTGGACAGGTGCCGCCGCTGCGCGCAAGGCAGCCAATACCTGATCGCGGGGGCCATCAGCTTGCACCTGACCATCGCGCAAAATCAACAGCCGGTCTGCCACAGCCAAAATGCCAGGGCGGTGGGTGATCAGAAACACTGTGCGCCCTGCGGCCTTCAAGCCCTGCACCGCGCGCACCAGTGCGGCTTCACCCACATCGTCGAGGTTGGCATTGGGCTCATCAAGCACTACCAGCACGGGATCGCCGTAAATGGCACGGGCCAAACCGATACGTTGGCGCTGCCCGCCCGAGAGCAAGCCCCCCGCTTCGCCAATCGGGGTGTCATAGCCTTTGGGAAAGCGCAAAATCATGTCGTGCAATCCCGCACTGCGTGCCGCGGCAATCACCTTCTCTGAGTCCACTTCGCCAAAACGGGCAATGTTCTCGGCGATGGTGCCTTCAAACAATTCAATATCCTGCGGCAGATAGCCCAAATGGGGGCCCAGTTCGGTGCGATCCCAGCCCGCCAAGGGCAGACCATCGAGCAACACCTCGCCCGATACATCAGGCCAAATACCCACCATAGTGCGCGCCAGTGTGGATTTGCCCGAACCAGACGGCCCCAACACCACTGTGACGGTGCCTGCTTCTACCGCAGTGCTCACGCCTTGGAGGATAGGGGTCTTGCGACCGGGGGCACTGGCGACCACATTGCGCAAAGTCAACGCCCCCTTGGGTGCCACCCGCGACAGTGCAGGGTCACGCTCAGGATAGTCACGCAGCAAGGTCTCGAGCCGCTCAAAAGCCGAACGCGCCCCAATAAAAGCACGCCAAGTGCCCACCATCATGTCGATGGGGGACAACGCACGGGTCATCAGCACATTGGCGGCAATCATGGCCCCCGGAGAAATTTGACCATCAATGACCAACAAAGCCCCTGCGCCCAACGACAACGATTGCTGCGAATACCGAATGAACTTGCTCCAAGCCGTGATACGGTGCGTTAGCGACTGGGCATGGGACTGCAACGCCAATGCCGTTTGGTGGCGCTCGGCCCAATGGGGACGCAGGTTGTGCACCATGCCCATAGACTCCAGCACCTCGGCATTGCGCAACTTGCTTTGCAAATAAGCACTGGTCTCTGACGTGGCCTTGGAAGCCACCTCGGAGGGTTCCACCATACGGCGGTGGCCAAACCAAGCCAGAGCCAACTGCACCAAGGCAAAACCAATCGCCAACCAACCCAACAATGGGTGCAGGAAGAACAACACGGCAATGTAGATCGGTGCCCAGGGTGCGTCAAAGAAGGCAAAAATACCATTGCCAGTAATGAACTGCCGAATCTGGATCAGATCATTGAAAGCCCGGGCTGGGCCACTGCTGGACTGGCCCAGATACGACTCAAAGCTGGCATTGAACACGCGGGTGCCCAAGGCAGAATCGAGCTGCACCCCAGCGCGCACCAGCACCCGCGAGCGCATCCACTCGGCAAAGGCCATGACACCAAATAAGAACAGTGTGATCAACGACATGGCCAGCAGGGTCAGCTCACTGCGGCTCATCATCACCCGGTCGTAGACCTGCAACATATACAGCGTGGGCGAGAGCATGAGCACATTGGCCACCATGCTGAAAATACCCACAGTGATGAACTCACGGCGAAAACTCCACAACACCTGTGTGAGTTCGCTGCGCTGGAAAAAAGAAGGCTTGCTCATAAAATCGTTTCTGTTGCCATCACTCAAGCCGCTGTGACCACCGCAGTAGCCGGACGTTGTGGGGGCTGGGCTTGTTGCTGGGCGGCCTTTTGTAGAGCGGCCAGCACTTCGTCGCGCGGGCCAAAGGCTTGCATCTGGCCGTCACGCAGCACCATCATTTTGTCGGCCACTGCCAGCACGCTGGTGCGGTGCGTCATCACCACAAAAGTGGTGCCGCGCGCCTTGAGACCAGCAATGGCACGCGCCAAGGCGGCATCGCCCTCCTCATCCAAACTGGAGTTGGGCTCATCCAGCACCACAAACACCGGATCACCATAAATCGCACGCGCCAACCCCACGCGCTGGCGCTGGCCGCCCGACAGCATGGCCCCTTCGCGCCCTACGGGGCTGTCGTAGCCCTGTGGCAGCGCCATGATGAAGTCATGCAAACCGACCGCACGTGCTGCAGCTTCTACTTTGGCCCTGTCCACTTCGCCAAAACGGGCAATGTTTTCGGCCAAAGAGCCATCAAACAATTCGATGCCCTGGGGGAGGTAGCCCACATGGGGGCCAAGTTCGGCCTTGTCCCAAGCAAAGACATCCACGCCATCCAAGCGGACTTTGCCCATTGCAGCAGGCCACAACCCCACCAATAGACGTGCCAAGGTGGTCTTGCCCGAGGCAGAAGGCCCCACCACCGCCAATACCTCGCCGGGAGCCAAGGCAAAGGCCACGCCTTTCAAGATACTGTTGTTGCCGGTGCCAGGGGCACCGGCCATGAGCTGCTCTACCTGCAACAGGCCACACGGTGCAGGCAAGGCCATGTTGTCGGGGCGGGGCGGAATAGCCTCCAGCAACTGTTCCAACCGATCCCAAGAGGCCCGCACATTCACCACGCTTTGCCACTGGGTAACCACCTGCACCAGCGGCGCCAGCACCCGTCCCCCCAGCACCGAGGCAATGATCAACATGGCATCGCCACCGTTGAGGCTGTTGTGCAGCAGCAGCCAGCAGGCCAGCCCCAGCAGTAAAGAACTCAAGACGTTTTGCAACAACTTGGAGACCGCTTGGTAACCCCCAGCACTTTCCGATGCTTTGGCTTGCAAGTTCAGAAATTCGCGCTGCTTGTTCATCCAGCGGGCGTGGATGTCACGCAACATCCCCATAGACTCGATGACCTGTGCATTGCGCAAAGAGCCATCAGCATATTGCTGCGCAGCCATTGCACTGCGGTTGGCGGCCATCAGCGGGGGTTTGGTGCTGCGCTCGTTCATCCACCCCACCAGGGTGAGCACCACCGAGAAGGCCACCGACGACCAACCCAACACCGGACTGATCAGGAACAGCAACACCAGAAAGACGATGGATACCGGCGCCTCCATCATCGCCAACAGTGCAGGAGAGTAAAGAAACTCGCGCACCTGCTTAAAGTCGTTGAAGGGCTGCTGGTTGCCACCCGGAATCCGCTTGAGATTGGCTTCAAACACCGCACGAAAGATGCGGCCAGACAGGCGCTGGTCTAGCTCTACGCTGGCGGCACGCAACATTTCGGCACGCGCCCATTCCAGCATTTCCATCACTACATACACGCCCAATATCAACAGGGTCAGCATCCACAGCGTCATGTGGCTGCGGCTGTTGACCACCCGGTCATAAACTTCGAGCATGTAGCCCGATGGGGCCAGCACCAACAGGCTTGACAGCAGGCTAAACCAGCCAGCACGGACAAAATAAGGACGCAAATCGGCCAAGGCCGTGCGCAATTCAGACGGGGGTTTGTTGGGGTTCATACCGCTTCTTCAACCATCACATACTCGGGAATTTCTGCATCCACCGCAGCCGGGGCTGCACTGGAGGCCACAGGCTCATCAGGATCGACCAGCACAAAAGAAAGCTCATACACACCATCAGGCCGACGCGCCAGCACAATCTCGCGCAATTTGCTGGCATGGAATGCGGCATCGTCTTCGGGGCGCAGCGCCAACTGGAAACGCATCCGGCCATCCAAGGTGAACATGGACAATTGCCCGCCTTTGAGGCTCAGGGTGTGGCGGTCAAAGTACACCGGGCAGGAATCGGCAAAGCGCAAGAGTGGCAAGGGCTTGTCGCCCAAGCGGGTCAGATGGAACGGGCTGCCGGGATGCTGGAATACCAACCGACAACTGCGCGAGACCGAATAAATGGCATTGCATACCATCTGGGAGCCCATCTCGGGAAAACGCTCACGCAATTGCCGATAGGCCAAGTGGTGCAGGGCCACCCGGTTCCAGATTCTGGTCTGCTGCACCAGCGGTGCCAGCGCATTGCACACCTGCGCAAAGCCTTGCTGCAAAGCTTGTAGGCGCTGCACCTGTTCGGGTGAAGCGTTGAGCGGAATGCGCAAAGTGGAATTCATATAGGAAGCAGAGTATATCTGATTCCTATATGAGATTCATATAAGACTTTTAAAGGCCAGCGCGGTTGTACCCAAAAACTGTGGATAACTCTGTGGGGAACCCTCCATCGATAGGCCGCAAACCCGCATCTTTATTGAGTCTCTACACTTTGCTCAAAAAAAAGGCAGCACGCTGTCACGACAGGGCGAGAGTCAAAAGACTATAATTTTGTCCCTCCTGGCGGCGCTGGTGGGGCGGTTGATCTGCGTTTTAAGCTACAGGGTAGGCATTAAAAGTGCCGCTGAGCAGCTCCGACAAACGCTCAACACCCATCCGAAAACCACAAGCTTGGGCATGCCCGCCGCCACCCATGCTCTCGGCCAACGCAATGCAGTCGAACTCGCTGCGTGAGCGCAGTCCCACCTTCACCCCTTTTTCTCCCGCACTCCACATCAGCGCAAAGGTGCCAGACTTGCGCGCCAAAATATCGCCCACCAAACTGTGAAACATGCCAGGGGCATTGACCATCAACCCGGCAATGCCGTTAAACACCAAGGGCTGGGCGTTTTCAGCCAGATCGGCACACAGTTTGCGGTATTTTTCGTCCATCGCCGTACCACGGGCCACAAAAGCGGCACGCTGCTCGGCGTCGAAACTGGCAATCTCCTGCCAGCGGGCCAGGTCTTGCGGCTCCATATCCAAGGCAGACAAAAAGGCTGCGCTTTCTGGGAACTCCCATTTCCAGATGTCGCGGTCTTCGATGTAGCGCAGCAAATCAGGAATCGGCCGATCAGGATGAAAAAACTCCCAGGCCAAGCGAGCACCCGACTTGTGCATGTCAAAGTGAATGACACCACAGCGGCAGGCAAAGCCAGTGAGTTTTTCGGCTGCACTCTTATGGTGGTCGAGCATGACCAACTTGGCGGCCTGCTCCTCAATACCGCGCAAAATATCGGCACTGAAAGAAAAGTCCAAGATATACACCGCACGCCCCGACACCGGGGGCAAATCGGCCAAGGTTTGCACATCGCCGTGGTCTAGGCCCACCAGCTCGGCTTGGCCGCCGTAATACAACCAAGCCGCCAAGGCTGCGCCAAACCCATCCGGACAACGACGGCCGTGGTAGAGAATCAGAGGACGGGGGTCATCCAGCGCGGGAGCCACCAGCAGTTGCAGAGGAAGAATGGTTTTCATGGGGTGCCATTGTCGCGCTCTGCACAGACTCTGGCGCTGGCATGTCCAACAGACTGCCACAATGCTGACAATAGCGTGCATGCAGGCTGTGGTCACGACTGCCGCAGCCAGGGCAGGGGGTCTGTAAGGCAGGTACCTCATGAACGCGCCGCTGCCAGCTCATCTCGGCAGTGACGATGCCCGTGGGCACCGCCAATGTGCCCCAGCCCAACAACATCATCAACGAGGCAATCAATCGCCCCAGATCGGTCTTGGGCGTGATGTCACCAAAACCCACCGTCGTCATGGTGGTGATGGCCCAATACACAGCGGTGGGGATATTGGTAAAGCCGTGGGCCGGCCCTTCAATCACATACATCAAGGTGCCCATCACCAGCACAATCATCAGCACCACCGATAAAAACACCATGATTTTGCGCCAGCTCGCGGCCAAAGCACCGCCCAGCGTTTGGTATTCCATGACGAAGGCGGTGAGCTTGAAGATACGAAAGACCCGTATCAACCGCAGCACGCGCACATCAATCAGCACATGCAGGCCAGGCACCAACAACGCCAAATAGGTGGGGAGGATAGAGAGCAGATCAATGATGCCAAAAAAACTGCGTGCATAGCGCCAAGGACGGCGCACACACAGCAGCCGGGCCAAATATTCGAGCGTAAAAATGCCCGTAAATACCAGCTCTGCCACCGCCAGCGTTTGGTGCAACCAAGCAGGCAACGCCTCCATGCTCTCCATCATCACCACCAGCACGCTGGCAACGATCAAGACAATCAGTACCTTGTCAAACCATAACCCCGCAGGCGTATCAGAGCGAAACACCACCGTATGCAGGCGTTGACGCCAACCCGCATCGGGGGTGCCGAAATAATCGGTATGGGACTTGGGTACCGGCACAGCGCCAGCAGAACGATTGGAAGGTGAAGCAACAACAGACATGGGCCTGAAGATAACGCAGCCACAGCCCATCTGACCGTTGTCAGGACTCCACGACAGGGCTAGACACCCCCTTGCGACCTTTTTTTCGGGCTTCACGGGCCTGCTTTTTTACCGCGCGTTCCGCATCTTGCAAGGCCGCAGCTGCGCGCCAAGCCTCAAACTCCTGTGGCGTCTCTAACGTAATACAGCCCAAAATAGCAGTACGAAAATCGGTCAACACGATCTCGGCGGCTTTTTGTAGGTTGATCCGTCCCCCCCCCATCATCGCGCCACGTTTACGACCAATGGCCTCCAGCAGTTCGTCATCACGCATGGTGGCTAACCTGTCAGCAAGCTGCCCCAGCCGATAGCGCGCCTCCAGCAAAGGTGCATAGGACACTTGCAACCGCCGCAACAATTCCAGTGCCACCAACTCTTCGTCATAGGCATTGCGCCCCACAGCCCCACTGGCTGCGAGGTTGTAGCCACTCTCGACCACGCTGATGCGCGGCCACAACATCCCTGGGGTATCCCAGAGATAGAAATCATCTGCCAGTGTGATGCGCTGCTCCAGCTTGGTGATACCGGCCTCATCGCCCGTTTTGGCTTGGCGCTTGTTGCTCAGGGTATTGATGAGGGTGGATTTGCCCACATTGGGTACGCCACAAATCAGTACACGCATCGGCTTGGCCATACCACCCCTGTGGGGTGCCAACCGATGGCAGGCATCAATCAGCTTGCGCGCCGGTGCAGGATCGGCTGCATCGAGGGGCACGGCAGCGGTATCGCTCTGGGCGTTGTACCAATCTACCCACAGCGCCGTGCGCGCTGGATCGGCCACATCCTGCTTGTTCAGCACCTTGAGCGTGGGCTTGTGCCCAGTCAGTTCGGCCAACAATGGATTGGCGCTGGAGCCGGGCAGACGCGCATCTAGCACCTCAATCACGACATCGATGTCCTTGATGCGTTCGGCGATGGCCTTGCGGGTCAGATGCATGTGGCCAGGAAACCATTGGATAGACATGGATTGCGCTCTTTCTGGGAAATGGGGGGTGTTGTATACAGGCTGCCATTGTCGGCCGGTGGCGCCCTTCAAGGTGCTGCCCACCACAAACCCACCGTCAATGCCAGACCATGCACTACCGCAGCAGCAATGCCCAGCACCAAGGCAGGCCGCAAACGCTGGGGTTGGGCGCCATGACGCCACAGCAGCGCGGCGGCTGCCAGCGCCAGCGGTGCCGCCAGCAAGGCCCAAGCGGCTCCTGGGGGCAATACACGCCACCACACCAGCACCCACACCCAACCATGTGCCAACAAGGCCAGTCCAAGGTACAAGCGGGCCGCCCCACGCCAACCCAAACGCACAGCCAAAGTGCGCTTGCCCACCAGTGCATCGGCAGCCGCGTCCGGAAAGGCATTACCCACCAAAATATTGGCAATCATCAGTCCGTAAGCTAACGCCACCAGCATGGGCACTGCTGCAAAATGGCCCCGCTGCACATAATCGGCTCCCACTACCATCAAGGCCCAAGCCAGTGCCACGGCCCCCTCCCCCAAGCCACGCGACATCAACACCAGTGGGGGCGCTGAATAGGCCCAGCCCAACCCCACCCCGGCCAGCCCCACCCAGAGCAGCCCTGGCCCACTGTTCCAGGCCAACCACAGTCCTCCCAACACCAACACCACCAGCAGCACCCACGCCAAACGCTGCATATCTTGCATTTGCACCACACCCGTCTGAATCAGACGCGAGCCGCCGGTAAAAGGAAACAACCCCTGTGTGTTTGCGGCATCGGCACCGTTACGTGCATCTTCATGGTCATTGAGTACATTGGCTGCCGCATGGGCCACCAAGGCCAACACCAATGTCACTACAGCCTTGCCCGCCGACAACGCCACACCCGCCTGTGCGGCACAAGCAAGGCCCAACAAACACGCCACCGCCGTAATCACCAAAAAACCGGGGCGCACCATAGAGGCCCACCATCCCAAACGACGCCACAGATGGCCTAAGGTGGACAAGAAACGAACAAATGGATTCATGGGTGGGAACGGGCTGCCCACCGCAGCCCAGAAAATGCAACCACAGAATTGTGCTGCACCACCTAGCCAACGTGGCACATTTCTGCGCCACGTTTTGGATAATGGTGCCATCCGAACCTGCCCCCCCTGATATCCCCAGACCCAGGCACCCTCCATTCCTTTGGCACGGCCCCCATGTTATGCACCACCCCTCACCTCTAAACCTTGGCGCTCTGCACCCCCCAACGCCTTGGCAGCGGATGGTTCAGAGTTTGCTGGCTCCCTCGCTGATGGCTCTCATCTGCTGGTTGGGCACCAAGGTGAGCTACCTGCTGTTTCATGCACTGGCAGAACTGTTCTCGATTGTCATCGGTACTGTGGCTATGGTGGTAGCCACCACGTCCCTGCGCTTCACACGCAACCACTTTGTGGTCTATGTGGCTGTGGGCATAGGTTGGTGTGGGGCCATTGATCTGGCCCACCTGCTCGCGTTCCAGGGTATGCAGTTGCTGCCGACTGACAGCGCCAACCCAGCCACCCAACTCTGGTTGGCCGCCCGCTGCCTGCAAGCCCTGGCCCTACTCAGTGCACCGCTGTTTTTATTGCGCAGCGTGCATGTTGTCTGGCTACATTTGGGTTTTGGTGCCGCTGCCTTGCTGTCGATTTTGGCGGTAGCCAGCGGCCATTTGCCTGCGGCCTACATCGACGGTCAAGGCCTGACACCCCTGAAAATTTACGCCGAGTACGCCATCATCAGCATGATGGTCGGGGCCATGCTGCTGTTCTGGCATTACCGCGCCCTGATGTCACCGCAGCTCCTGACCAATCTGCTGCTGGCCGCCGCATTGCTCATGGCAGCAGAGTTTGCCTTTACCCGCTACGTGAGCGTTTATGCCCAAGCCAATCTGATTGGTCATGTGCTCAAGATATTTGCCTATTGGCATGTGTATTTGGCGCTGGTGCACAACACCTTGGGCGAGCCGTTTGACATGCTGACACGCACCGCCAGCACCTACGATGCCGTACCCGATCCCACTTTGGTCATTGGCACCGATGGCACCATTCGCCAGGCCAACCAAGCCGCAGCCCAGCATTGCCAACTGCCCACAGAAAAACTGGTCAACCAATCCAGCCATGCTCTGTTTCACAACGCCGCTGTGGCACCACAAGACTGCCCCGTCTGCCAACACCTCCTGACCCAACACACAGCCTTTACCGTCGAGCTAGAGCGCCACCAAGATCAACGCACCATTGAATGCAGTCTGGCACCACTGCATTTTCCGGGCGATGGGCGAGGCTATGTACAGGTAGTGCGCGACATCACAGAACGCCAGCGCATGGAAACAGAGCGCCAAGCTTTGGTGTTTACCTTGGGTGAACGCATCAAAGAATTGCGTTGTCTGCATGCGATTGCCCAATTGGTGGAAACGCCTCAGCTGCAACTGCCTCCGTTGCTAGAAGGTGTCGTGCGTCTGTTGCCTGCAGCCTTTTTGCGGCCAGAGCAAATTCAGGTGGCCCTGCACAGCACCTGGGGCCATTTTGGCTTACCACTGCCCACCCCCCTGCCCGCTGTCCGCAAAGAGCGCACCTTGCGCATCCACGGACAAGCCCAAGGCCAATTGTTGGTCTGGTACCCCTGCCCTGCCGATGGCAGCCCTACACCCCACTTTCTGCCCGAAGAAGACCCCCTGCTCGACAGCGTAGTGCAACAAATCGCCGATTGCATCGAACGGATACAGGCGGCTGAGAAGGTGCAACGCCTGTCCAACCTCTATGAACTGCTCAGCACCACCAACCGGGCTGTGGTGTATTCACAAAACCGCGACGAACTGCTCGACCGTCTGTACCAAGGGCTGATTGCCCACAGCACCTTTCCCATGCTGTTTTTGGCCTTGCGCACCACGCCAGACCAGCCTCTACAGCTAGCACACACCCACGGCATCGCGGCCACAGTGCTACCCGCCCTAGAGCAGACCATCCACCACCACGGCAGCGCCTTCAACACCTTACTGCCCACGTTGGTCGATGGGGAGATACGGGTCTATGACGTTCCTGCCCTCCCCAACGCCCCCCTCACCGATCCTTGGCTGGCCTTTCTGCACGAGCAACATATTGGGCAACGTGCCCTGTTACCACTGTTTTACGATGGGCAACTGTTGGGTGTGTTTGGCCTGTACGCCAGCCCACAAAACATCTTTGAGCACGATGAGATGCTGCTGCTCAACGAAATGGCGTCCGACCTGTCTTTTGCACTGCGCAACTTTAGCAACGCACAGCATCTGCGAGCAGCCCAAGAGCAAGTCAGCCTGTCAGAGCACCGCTTCAGTGAACTGTTTCAAGCGTCGCCCTCCCCGATGCAAATCTACAGCCTGAGCACTGGAGAGCTACGCACGCTGAACAAATCGTTCCAGCAGTGGCTAGGCTACACCCCACAAGACATTGCCACCATCAATCACTGGTTTGCTGCGGCCTATGCCACCCCCCAAATTCGTGACGAACTCCGGCAGCATTGGGAAGAAAGCCTGACCTTGGCCCGCCAAGGCACCGTGGCTGAATCGCCCGAATTGGTGCTGCGTTGCAAAGACGGCAGCGCCCGCATTGCACGGGGCACGGTGGCCTTGGTGGGCGATGAAGCCATCATCGCTTGGACTGATCTCACCGACATTCGCTGCAGCCAACGCACGCTGCTAGAGAGTGAAAAGCGTTTTCGCAGCATGATTGAACAAACCATCAGCGGCATTTATGTGCGCCGGGGCGGGCGCATCATTTATGTCAACCCCAGTTACTGCGAGATGATGGGTTGGTCGGCCCAAGAGCTGCTCAACAACGATATTTTGTCTTTCACCACCACCGACTCTCCCACGCTAGAGCGTATCCATGCCGCATGGCACCGCTTGGAAGAAGGCGAACGCAATGTCTCCTACAGCGTCCCCATGCGCCGCAAAGACGGGACGATGATAGAACTAGGGCTCAACGCCAACCAGATTCTTTGGGACGATGGCGAGGAAGCTACGATTGTCATGGCCCAAGACGTGACCGAACGCAAACGGGCCGAAGAACAAATTGCCGGTTATGTCCACCAGCTGGAAGACTCCATGAAGGGCACGCTCCAAGCAGTCTCGAACATGGTAGAAATGCGCGACCCCTACACCGCAGGCCACGAACGGCGCGTTGGACTGATTGCTGGCGCCATCGCTCGGCAAATGGGCTGGGATGAGGCCCGCTGCACCATGCTGGAGCTGGTCGGGCTGGTGCATGACATTGGCAAAATTGCCGTGCCCGCAGAAATCCTCACCAAGCCCAGCCGCCTGAGTGAACTGGAAATGGAAATCGTGAAATGCCATGCCCAAACCGGCTATGAAATTCTCAAGGACGTCCATTTCCCAATGCCAGTGGCCGATATCATCCGCCAGCACCATGAACGCATGGACGGCAGCGGCTATCCACAGGGGCTGCACGGTGATCAAATCATGCCCGAGGCACGGGTGCTGGCAGTGGCGGATGTGCTCGAATCTATGGCTGCCGACCGCCCTTACCGCCCAGCCCTAGGACTGGATGTGGCCTTGGCCGAGATTGTTCGGGGCCGGGGCCATATCTATGATCCGGTGGTAGCCGATGCCTTGGTGTCTTTGGTGCGCGAGCACGGCTACACCCTGCCCCAATAACGCCCCCTCCATGACCACCCGCCCATGCCACAGCCTTCCCGCCTTGAACGCCACACCGCCCCTGAGGGCGATAAAGAACTGTTAATCAAAGGCATTACCTGCGCACTGATCGGACTGCTGGTGCTGCTGGCTCCGTTTATCGCGCGTTCAGCCAGCGTGCAAGAGATGATGGCCCAAGCGGTGGCCGTTGGCTGGTTCGCTTTGGTGTTGGGGTGCGCCTTCATTGTGCAATACGGTCTGCGCCGTGCCCGCACCAACACCAAAAACCAACAGCCACCTGCTCCATGATGCCAACGCCCCTCTGGCCCACGCAGGCCACTGACCTACCCCAAGCCCGAGAGCTCTTCAAGCAGCTGCAAGCTCTGGCAGCAAGCCAAGCAGGAATCGTCTTGCGCCCGCCGCCACCAGAACCCACCAGTTGCTGTGGCAGGGGCTGCAATGGATGCGTTTGGGAGGGCTTTTATGCCGCCACCGAATACTGGCGCCAAACGGCATTGCTGCAACTGGATGCACCCCACGCTCAGCCCAGCTCACTAGGGGCCATATAACGCTGGCGCCACTCCTCAAAGGGCAGGGTATCGGCGGCCTCCAACGCTTTTTGCGCCGCAAGCGATTCCACCGCCAAGGCCTCAAAATGGGCTTGTTGATTGACATCCCAAGGCAGCGCCAACACGGCATCGCGTGCCACCATCGACTGTTGCAAGGCAAACGCACTAAAACTGTGGTTCATCACCCCAGCCATGTCATGCAATACCCGAGCCGATGGTGTTTGCTCTGGTGTAGCCAAGCGATGGCGGGCTGCGTCCAAGGCGGCACTGTAATCCTCGGTTGCATGGGCCATATCCAACGCTTCAGCCACTGGCACACACTCGGCCAAAATCTCAGCGGCCCAATCGTTCAACGTCACCCACTGCCCCATACGCTCCAAACGCAGCCCTGGCTCACGGCCCTGTTCAGCCGTGCTGTGCTGATTGCGCTTGAGCTGCTCAATCTCATCGGGCGTATCTGCGGGGCTGTCCGTCAACAGGCAGTGCAGCAAGAAGATATCCAGAAAACGCATGGTCTGTGCAGCAATGCCCACAGGCTCAAATGGATCTAAATCCATCAGCCGCACCTCTACATACTCGACGCCCCGCTCGCGCAGGGCATGGAGCGGGCGCTCGCCAGTGTGTACCGTACGCTTGGGCCGAATGGTGCCATAGAACTCGTTTTCTATTTGCAACAAGCTGGTGCCCAACTGGTTGTAGTCTCCCCCCGGATTACGCACCCCAACGGCCTCATAGGCGGGGTAGGGTTGGGTTAAGGCTTCGTGCAGGCTGTTGGCATAGCCCTCCAGCCCGTTGTAGCTCACCGCCAGCGACGCCTGTGCATCACTTTGGTAGCCCAACCGGCCCATGCGCAAAGAGGTAGCGTAGGGCAGGTACAGCGATTGCCCCGCATCACCCAAAGGTTGCAGGCGATGTTCACGCCCTTGCACAAAGCATGGGCACAGTGCAGGCGAAGCACCAAACAAATACAGCAACACAAAAGCATGGCGGCGGAAATTTCGGATCAACGAAAAATACGCTTCGCTCCCTACACCCGGTAAAGACCAGTTGTAATGCAATCCTGAAATAGTCTGCATACGGCGACCATAACGGTGGCCCAGCCCCATTCGGTAAACGCTTTTGGCTCGGCCCACATTGGAGCTACCAAAGCGGGCCAATGGGATGGTCTCATCCGTGGGCAAACCACACGGCATGCTCGACACCCACAGCATTTCTCCTCCTTGGGCCTGCAAGGTGCGCAATACAAACTGGTGGATATGGGTCAGCTCGTCCAAACATTCCTGCACCCCCCGATGGGCACCAGTGATCAATTCAATTTGCGACTCGCTGTAGTCGGTAGTGATATGCGGATGCGTCAGGGCAGCGCCCAGCATCAATGGGTGCGGTGTCAGGGCCAACCCACCGCTGGGCAAAACCCGCAGCCCCTCTTTTTCGATGCCCCGGCGTATGCCGGTCAGACGTGCAGGAGATTGCTGGCGGATGCGCTCTTGTAGTGTGCTCATATTCTCGGTATCCATCTAACGCGATGGGTTGGAACTTAGCACGTCCGGGCGCGCAGGCCAGAACCCCAACCAAGATGCCTTATGAACGCAATCTCTTCAGGGTTATCCCTGTATTCGTTGGACAATCCTGTGGACAACTCTCCAAAATGCCCCCTATTTCAATCCAACTGGTTGATTCTTAAAGCACCTCTACAAATTGCCTATTTTTTAGGCAATCGTCCACCATGTCCCTGCCTGTTACGCCACCAGCCATCCCTTTTTTCATTGCACGCACCACCCCAGACGGCCAGCAATGCGATGCTTGGCCCGAGCAACCACTGCTCACCTCACTAGAGCAAGGCGGCATTGACTGGCCCAGCTCCTGCCGCAATGGCACCTGCCGAACCTGCATTGGCCAACTGATCGAAGGCCAAGTGCGTTACACCATCGACTGGCCGGGCCTCACCCCAGAAGAACATGCCAGCGGTTGCGTTCTGCCCTGCGTGGCGCATCCATTGTCTGATGTGGTGCTCGAAATGTCCGTCCTCTGAATAACCCTCATCACATCTGCCATAGAGCACCGTCTCGTGCGGCGCTAGAATCTTCTCTTTTTGGGCCAGCCTGTGCAACTTGGGCTGGCCTACCGTACGGCGGCGCCGTATCGCATGTTCTTTGGGGCGTTTTCCGGGCCAGCAAGCCCCAAGCGCCAGCACCAGGGGCTTTGCGCTGCACCACGCTCCACCCTGCGGCCTACCGACGAAAGCCCCCATGAACACCCCCCTCACCCCCGTACCGATCTCGCCGGTACAAGACATCGTGGCCGAAATGCGCGCTGGGCGCATGGTCATTTTGGTTGATGAAGAAGACCGCGAAAACGAAGGCGATCTGGTATTGGCGGCTGACCATGTTACGCCCGAGGCCATCAACTTCATGGCCCGTTTTGGTCGGGGTCTGATCTGCCTGACGCTCACCCGCGAGCGTTGCGAGTTTCTCAAATTGCCCCCTATGGCAGCACGCAATGGCACGGTCTACAGCACCGCCTTCACGGTATCTATCGAAGCGGCTGAAGGCGTCACCACCGGCATTTCAGCGGCTGACCGCGCCCGCACCGTACAAGTAGCGGTTGCCAAGAGCAGCCAGCCCACCGATTTGGTGCAACCGGGCCATATCTTCCCGCTACAGGCCGTTGATGGCGGCGTGCTGATGCGGGCTGGTCACACAGAGGCCGGCTGCGACCTGTCGCTGATGGCAGGGTGCAGCCCCAGCTCCGTGATCTGCGAGATCATGAAAGACGATGGCACGATGGCCCGTCTGCCTGACCTGCAACTGTTTGCGGCCGAACATGGCCTGAAAATCGGCACCATTGCCGACCTGATCGAATACCGCAGCCGCCATGAGTCACTGGTCGAAAAAGTAGGCAGCCGCACGCTGCAAACCGCCTTTGGCGAGTTCACAGCCCATGCCTACCGCGACAAACCGAGCCAATCGGTGCATCTGGCGCTGGTCAAGGGCCAATGGACGCCTGAAGACGTGGTGCCCGTGCGCGTACACGAACCGCTGTCCGTACTGGATGCACTGGAAGTGAACCGTGCCATGCACTCTTGGGGTTTGGACACCAGCTTGGCCTATTTGCACCAGCAGGGCAAAGGCGTGGCCGTATTGCTCAACTGTGGCGAAAGCGCCAGCCAACTGCTGGCACAGTTTGAAGGCACAGCCCGCTCGGCACAGGCTCCCGAACGTGGACGCATGGATTTGCGCACCTATGGCATTGGTGCGCAAATTCTGCGCGAATGCGGCGTACACAAAATGAAGCTCATGGGCCAACCCCGGCGCCTGCCCAGCATGACCGGCTACGGACTCGAAATCACCGGCTATATCCCCAAGGAATAAACCATGTTGAATGCAGACAAAGGCGCTACACAACAGCTGGACGGCAGCAAGCTGCACATCGGTATCGCGCAGGCACGCTTTAATGAAGGCATTACCAATGCGTTGGCAGCAGCCTGCCGTGCAGAACTGCTGGCGCTGGGCGTGGCCGAAGAAAATATCACCCATGTGTTTGTGCCTGGCGCCCTAGAAGTGCCCTTGGCTTTGCAGGCTTTGGCCGACCGTGAAGAATTTGATGCCCTGATTGCGCTGGGCTGCATCATCCGGGGCGAAACCTACCACTTTGAACTGGTTGCCAACGAATCGGGCGCTGGCGTCACCCGCATCGCCTTGGACTACCACCTGCCCATTGCCAACGCCATCCTGACCACCGAAAATCTGGAACAGGCCATTGCCCGCCAAACCGAAAAAGGTGCCGATGCCGCCCGAGTGGCGGTAGAGATGGCCTGTCTGCTGGAGGAATTAGCATGAGCGAGCCATCCACCCCCCCACGTCAACGTCCCCCTCGGTCAACGCGCACAGGCCTGACCAGCACGGGCGCCCGCAAGGCCACATCCAAATCCAGCCGCAGCCGGGCGCGCGAGTTTGCGTTGCAAGCCCTGTACCAGCACTTGGTGGGCGGCAACCATGCTGAAGCCATTGACGCCTTCACGCGCGATCTGTCGGGTTTTCACAAGGCCGATGCCGCACACTACAGCGCCCTGCTGCACGGTTGTATCAACACAGCCGCCGATCTGGATGCCCTGATCACCCCCCTGCTAGACCGCAAGCTGGCCGAGATCTCGCCCATTGAGCATGCGGCCATGTGGATTGGTGCCTTTGAATTCCAACACTGTGCCGATGTGCCGTGGCGTGTGGTGATCAATGAGTGCATTGAACTGGCCAAAGAGTTTGGTGGCACTGATGGGCACAAGTATGTCAATGGCGTGCTGGGTGGCCTGGCGCCCCAACTGCGTGCCACCGAAGTAGCTGCCGACACCCATGCCAGCCCGCGCAACCACGGTTCCGCTACCACAGAACCTACTGCATAAGACTGAATTGCAGCCACACCCCCCATTTGCGGGGTGTTTTGGGTTGTCTACCGCTCCACCTGTGTTGCGCTCTCCATTCTCCTGCCCATGAAAATATCCTCCCGCGCCCAACGCATTGAACCGTTTTATGTGATGGAAGTGGCCAAGGCTGCCCAAGCCTTGGCGGCACAGGTGGCCCACAGCCACCAGCCGATGGTGTTTCTGAACATTGGCGAGCCAGACTTTACGGCTCCGCCTTTGGTGCAGGAAGCTGCTTTGCGCGCCATCCGTGATGGCCGTACACAGTACACCCCCTCGCTAGGCTTGGATGTCTTGCGCGAACGCATCAGTGGCTGGTATGCACAGCGTTTTGGCATTGCAGTGCCAGCACGGCGCATTGTGGTCACGGCGGGTGCCTCAGCAGCCTTGCAATTGGCCTGTTTGGCCCTGATTGATGCGGGCGACGAGATACTCATGCCCGACCCCAGCTACCCTTGCAACCGACACTTTGTCAGTGCTGCCGAAGGCCGGGCGGTGCTGATTCCCACTACTGCAGCCGAACGCTACCAACTCAGTGCCGACAAGGTGCGTTCCGCCTGGAACAAACACACACGGGGCGTGCTGCTGGCCTCGCCTTCCAACCCCACCGGCACCTCCATTGCCCCTGATGAACTGGGCCGCATCCACCAAGCAGTCCAAGAGCATGGAGGCCTCACGCTGATCGATGAAATTTATCTGGGCTTGAGCCATGACGATGCCTTTGGTCAGACCGCCTTGGCCATCGATGACCACATCATCAGCATCAACAGCTTCAGCAAATACTTCAATATGACCGGCTGGCGTTTGGGCTGGATGGTGGTGCCAGATACTCTGGTGCCGGTGGTGGAACGACTGGCCCAAAACCTGTTTATTTGTGCCAACACGGTATCGCAACATGCGGCATTGGCCTGCTTTGAGCCAGAGAGCCTACAAGAATACGAGCGCCGCCGGGCCGAATTCAAGGCCCGGCGTGACTATTTCATCCCGGCCTTGGAGTCGCTGGGCCTGCCTGTGCCCGTTCCGCCCGATGGTGCTTTTTATGCTTGGGCTGATTGCACCACTGCTGCACACAAACTGGGTGTGCAAGGCAGTTGGGACTTTGCCTATGCCCTGATGCAACGCGCCCATCTGGCCGTGACACCGGGGCGCGACTTTGGCAACGCCGAAACCCAACGTTTCGTGCGCTTTTCTACGGCCAGTTCATTGGCTCAATTGCAAGAATCCGTGGCCCGACTGCGCTCTTTGCTCGGCTAAGGTGGGGGACTCCAGCACCATGACCACGGCCTTCCAGCTTCCCATCCGTATCTACTGGGAAGACACCGATGCGGGTGGCATTGTGTTCCATGCCAACTACCTGAAGTTTTTTGAACGCGCTCGCACCGAATGGCTACGGACACTGGGCATCGGGCAACAGGCACTGCGTGAACAAAGTGGCGGTATGTTTGTGCTCACCGATGCCCAGGTGCGTTACCTTGCGCCCGCACGATTGGATGATGAACTTATCGTGACCTCCCAACTCCAACAAGCGGGACGCGCCTCTTTGACATTGTTGCAGGAGGCCTTCCTGTCTGCGTACCCATTCAGTGCTTCGGCTCCGCTGCTTTGTGCAGCCACGATTCGTATTGGCTGGGTTGATGCCAGCACGATGCGCCCTGCAAGAATTCCCGCTTCCCTTCTGGAACAAATCTCATCATGAATTCCCAAGACATGTCCATCCTGAGTCTGGTACTCCATGCCAGCTGGGTGGTGCAACTCGTCATGCTGCTGCTGCTGAGCGTGTCTGTCGCCAGCTGGGCTGCCATCTTCCGTAAGCTGTTTGCCCTCAAACGGGTCAAAGCCTTGAATGAGGACTTTGAGCGCGATTTCTGGTCGGGCACCAGCCTGAACGATCTTTATGCCAGTGCAGCACAAAATGCCAAGCAAGGTGGCCCCATGGAACGCATCTTTGCCAGCGGTATGCGGGAGTTTCAAAAACTGCGTGAGCGCCGCATTATTGATCCTGGTGTTTTACTAGACGGTGCCCGTCGGGCCATGCGGGCCAGCTTTCAACGCGAGATGGATGTGGTCGAGTCCAGCCTGTCATTTCTGGGTTCGGTGGCCTCGGTGTCGCCCTATGTGGGTCTGTTTGGAACGGTCTGGGGGATCATGCACGCCTTCACTGGCTTTGCAGGCATGGAGCAAGTCACGCTAGCCACAGTGGCCCCAGGCATTGCAGAGGCGCTCGTTGCCACTGCCATCGGTTTGTTTGCCGCCATCCCCGCCGTGATTGCCTACAACCGTTTTGCCCACGATTGCGACCGCGTAGCCAATCAGCTCGAAACCTTCATTGAAGAATTCTCCAATATCCTCCAGCGCAATCTGGGGGCACAACCCGCTCATTCGGCCTCGGGCCACTGAGGCAAGGAATCCGTCATGCCTGCCATTGCATCGCGCGGTCGTGGTCGCCGCACCATGAACGAGATCAACATGGTGCCTTTCATCGATGTGATGCTGGTGCTGCTTATCATCTTCATGGTGACAGCCCCCATGCTCACACCTGGCATGGTGGACGTACCCACTGTGGGCAAAGCCAACAAACAGCCTGTCAAATTTGCCACCGTGGTCGTAGGCAAAGATGGTCTGCTGCAACTGTCTGTCGATGGTTCGACCCGCACCGTCACTGAGAAAGAAGCGGCCCAAGCGGCGCTGCAATGGCAGCAAAGCCAACCCGATGGCACAGCCGCAGTCATCATTGCAGCAGAAAAAACCGTGGCTTACGAAGCGGTGGTCAAAGCCATGAGCGCACTACAGAAAGCTGGTGTCCAGCGTGTGGGGCTGTCTGTGAAACAAAGCGGCTCCTGATCGCTGCGACCTCGCTTTTTCTGCACGCCATGCCCACGCACCACGACCGCGAGCAGTTTTCACCGCCCCGTCCACCGGGTCGGCTGCGCGCCATTTCTCTGGCTGTACTGGCCCATGTTCTACTGGTGGGCGCCTTAACTTGGGGCGTGAATTGGAAAACCCATGAAGAAGAGAGCGGCTCTGTGCAAGCAGAATTGTGGGCTGCTTTGCCGCAGCAGGCAGCGCCACGCCTGACAGAACAGCCCCCGCCACCAGCCCCCACGCCAGCACCGGCTCCCTCCGCAGAAGCGCCACCACTCCCCCCCGCACCGGCACTCCCGGCTCCACCACCTGCGCCTGCCGCCATCGCCAACACCCGCGACGCGGATATTGCCATCGAGCGTGAGAAGAAGCGTCTGGAAAAAGAGAAAAAGGACAAGGAACGACAATTACAACTAGAACGTGAAAAAGAGCGCGAAAAAGAAAAAGCCAAAGAACGTGAAAAAGAACGCAAGGAAGCCGAGCGCCAAGAACGCCTAGAGAAGGAAAAGAAAGAACGGCTCGAACAAGAGAAGAAAGAGCGCCTGCAAAAAGAAAAAGCCGCTAAAGCCGAACAAGAAGAAAAAGCACAAAAAGCTGCTCGCGAGAAAGAACGAGAAAAAGCCGAAAAGGCCAAAGAACGTGAAAAAGAACGCGAACGTGAACGCGACAAGGAACGAGAACAAGAACGGCGCGAACAACAAGAAAAGCAAAAACAGCAGGCCGAAGAAAAGAAGCGCCAAGCCCAAGAAGCACAACGCAAACAAGAGGCCATCGAACAGGCCAATGCCAAAGCAGCAGAAGCCCGGCGCCAAGAACATTTGCGCCGCATGCAAGCACTGGCGGGTGCCAGCGGTGGCGACGATGCCACGGGCAACGCCAAACACAGTGGTGGCCCCCAAGCTGGGGGCGGCAGCGGTGCGGGCGGTAGAGGCAACAACAGCACCGGTGCCGGTGGGCCTTCGGCCAGCTATGGCGGCAAAGTGGCTTCCAAGGTCAAACCTAACATCATCTACCCCG
The DNA here is from genome assembly GCF_042652905.1 of Giesbergeria sinuosa. Classification (NCBI taxonomy): domain Bacteria; kingdom Pseudomonadati; phylum Pseudomonadota; class Betaproteobacteria; order Burkholderiales; family Comamonadaceae; genus Giesbergeria; species Giesbergeria sinuosa. The sequence goes on from NZ_JBHSHJ010000015.1 coordinate 32,500, forward strand.
ATGATGTGGCGGGCAACCCACGCGCAGTGGTCGAAGTGCGCGCGGCCCCTGACGGCACCATCGTTGGCACCAAACTCATCCAATCCAGCGGTGACAAGGCCTGGGATACAGCCGTACTGCGCGCCCTGCAAAAGACTGAAAGTCTACCCCGCGACACTGATGGTCGGGTGCCCTCTACCCTAGAGATCGGCTTCCGGCCCAAAGACTGAACGCCACCCCTGCTTACACAGTAAACAAGGCCACCCCACTGGCGTTTTGCTGTTTAGCTTGGTACATCGCCGCATCTGCATGGCGCAGCAACTCCACATCACTGCCACCATGATCTGGACACAGCGCCACCCCAATACTGGCAGAAATACTCACGACCACACCCTGCAAATCAAACGGCTGTGACAAGGCCACCCGTATCTTTTCTGCCACTTGCAACGCCGCCGCAGTCGACTGCACTATGGGCAACAGCACCACAAACTCATCACCACCAATACGTGCAACCGTATCTGCCGCACGCACTTGGGTCTGCATACGTTGCGCAGCAACACGCAACAACAAATCTCCAACCGCATGACCATACTGGTCATTGACAGGTTTGAACTTATCCAGATCTAAAAACATGACGGCAAGTTGATGATGATGGCGCCTGCTCGCCAGCAAGGCTTGACGCAAGCGATCTTCCAACAGCATCCGATTGGGTAAATCAGTCAACGGATCATGGCGAGCCATGTAAGCAATACGTTGTTCGTTGCGCTTGCGCTCACTGATATCACGGGTCACACCCAAAATGCCAATAAACTCACCCGAAGGGCTGTAAATACCCGAAGTGGTCACCTCCGTCCACACGGTAGAACCGTCCTTACAGGGCTGCTCCAACTCTTGACGCAATTCCGGGAAAGACTGGCCGTGCATGACCGCCTCAATGGCCGCATGCAGGGCCGCCTTGGCCGCCACCGCAGACTCGGCAGTCAAAGCCTCATCAATACCTTGGGCCATGACTTCGGCCACGGTATAACCCCGCAACTTTTCGACAGAGGGACTGACATAGGTAAAACGGCCCTCCAGATTCATGGTCCAGATGACATCAGAAGCATGGTCGGCCAGCAGCCGGTGCCGCTCTTCACTGATGCGCAGCGCCTCCTGCGAACGCGCGCGCTCGATGGCAATCGCAGCCAGATGGGCCACAGCCTCGATCAGTGCAATCTCTTCGGCGCCCGGCGCTTGCACAGTATCAAAATACATGCCAAAGGTGCCCAGCACCTGCCCATTGGCCGCACAAACAGGCTGTGACCAACAAGCCCGCAAGCCTGCGCGCTCCGCTAATGCTCGGTACGGAGTCCAATACGGATGAGACTGAATATCTTCTACCACTACCCGGTGAGCACCCCACGCAGCAGTACCGCAAGAACCCACCGCAGGCCCGATGGTCAGGCCTTCAATGGCTGCCAAATAAAAATCAGGCAGACTGGGCGAAGCCCCATTGGTCAAATGCATGCCGTCAGGGGTTAATAACAAAATGCTGCACAACATGGCAGGCCGTTCTGCTTCTACGCTGCGAACAATGGCATACAAAATATCGTTCAGAGGTGCGTCGTGGGCCAACATTTCCAATACTTGGCTACGGGCTTGCTCGCGCTGTGCCTGACACCGACTCTGCTGCAACACCCCCCACAAACGGCGGTTGGTGCGCCAAACATACAGCGTCATCCCACCCCCCAGCCCCATCACCAACACCGCCCCCACTATCCATTCGTAGGGCAAGTGTGTGCCACGGCCATCCTGTGGCTGGTACAAGAACCCTTCCAGAGGTATCCCTGCAGGCAGCAATCCGAGGCTGGCATAGGTATCAGCAATATAGCGCCAACGGCCTGGGTGCATATAGCCCAGCTCCACCAGATCAGCCCGTACCAAAGCACGGGTCTGTTCGGCCTCAAAGGCCAAAAACTCTGGCGTATGCAGTCCAGGATAGGTTTGACGTATCCAAGCATTGATCGTCTCTGGGTGATCTAACGCATAGCGCCAACCGCGCAAACTGGCCGCCACAAAAGCAGCCACACGTTCTGGCTGCTCACGCAACAAGCGGTCTGATGTGAACAGGTTGTCGCCATAAAAATCAATACCGACCGAACGCGGGGTATAAATCTGGTGGGGCACCCCTGCCTGCCGAAGGAGAAACACCTCGTTGGACAAATAAGCCGAGATGGCATCCACTTTGCCATCAATCAAGTCCTGTACCTGAAAGCTGTGGGGCAACTTGGCATACTCAGATGGTGCCAGCCCTGATTGGCGCAAATAGGCTTGTAATTCTTCTGACTGCGGCTCCAGCATGACCCGCTTACCCGCCAGATCATGCACACTTTGTCCAGGTGCATTGCCACGGGCGATCAATACCAGCGGTGAATGTTGAAAGATCGCCGCCAACACCACCACCGGCTTACCTGCCGCACGGGCCAGCAACAAACTGCTGGTGCCCACGCCAAATTCTGCCTTGCCAGACACTACCTGCCCGACCACATCAACCCCTGGCTTGCCCGCTGCCAAGGTAACCTCAAATCCGGCATCGCGGTAGTAGCCCTGCTCCAGTGCAGCGTAATAGCCTGCAAACTGAAAAGCGTGCTCCCATTTCAATTGCAAGGTCACACGATCTTGGGCGCGGGCAGACACAGAAATGAACAGCAGCAATGGGCTGATCAGCAGCCACAGACCCAAGGTCTGTAAACAGTGTGGCAGCATCGGAGAACGGCTCAACTTCACAACACCCAAAGCCCTGACATCCATACGAAAAAGCCCGCGCATTGCGCGGGCCTCGACAAAACGGTTCACACCGGCGGCATTCTAGCCCCCGGATGAATCAACCGATGACAGAATCAGGCAGCAACGCCTTGGGCAGCTTGCGCGTACTCCTCGATCTGGTCGAAGTTCATGTAACGGTACACGCTGGCTTTGTCGGCGTCAATCACACCCATTTCCTTGAGGTATTCCTCAGGAGAAGGCAGACGACCCAAACGCGAGGCAATCGCTGCCAGTTCTGCCGAACCCAAGAACACATTGGTGTTCTTGCCCAAACGGTTGGGGAAGTTACGGGTAGAGGTAGAGATCACCGTGGCACCTTCGCGCACTTGGGCTTGGTTACCCATGCACAGCGAACAACCGGGCATTTCAGTGCGGGCACCCGAGGCACCAAAGGCGGCGTAATGGCCTTCTTTGATCAGCTCGTTTTGGTCCATCTTGGTGGGTGGAGCAACCCACAACTTGACGGGAATGTCGCGCTGGCCGCCCAGCAGCTTGGCTGCAGCACGGAAGTGCCCAATATTGGTCATGCACGAACCAATAAAGGCTTCGTCAATCTTGGTGCCTTGGACTTCCGACAGGAACTTGGCATCATCGGGATCGTTAGGGCAGCAAACGATAGGCTCTTTGATGTCGGCCAGATCAATCTCGATCACCGCAGCGTATTCGGCATCCTTGTCGGCTTCGAGCAGCTCGGGGTTGGCCAGCCAAGCTTCCACCTTTTCGATGCGGCGTTGCAGTGTCTTGGCATCTTGGTAACCATCGGCAATCATGTTCTTCATCAGAACAATGTTGGACTTGAGGTACTCAGCCACTGGCTCTTTGTTGAGCTTGATGGTGCAACCAGCAGCAGAACGCTCGGCAGAGGCATCCGACAACTCAAAGGCTTGCTCTACCTTCAGATCAGGCAGACCTTCGATTTCGAGAATCTTGCCCGAGAAGATGTTCTTCTTGCCTGCCTTGGCTACCGTCAGCAGACCGGCCTTGATGGCGTACAGCGGAATGGCATGCACCAAATCGCGCAGGGTCACACCGGGCTGCATTTCACCCTTGAAGCGCACCAGCACCGATTCGGGCATATCCAGCGGCATCACGCCAGTGGCCGCACCGAAGGCCACCAGACCAGAACCTGCGGGGAAGGAGATACCAATCGGGAAACGGGTGTGCGAGTCACCGCCTGTGCCCACGGTATCGGGCAGCAGCAGGCGGTTGAGCCAGCTGTGGATCACGCCATCACCGGGACGCAGGGCCACGCCGCCACGGTTGCTGATAAATGCGGGCAGTTCGCGGTGGGTTTTCACATCCACTGGCTTGGGATAAGCAGCGGTGTGGCAGAACGATTGCATCACCAAGTCGGCAGAGAAGCCCAAGCAAGCCAAATCTTTGAGCTCGTCGCGGGTCATGGGGCCGGTGGTGTCTTGCGAACCCACGGTCGTCATCTTGGGTTCGCAGTAAGTGCCAGGGCGCACGCCTTGGCCTTCGGGCAGACCTACAGCACGACCGACCATCTTTTGCGCCAGCGTGAAGCCAGCCTTGGTTTCGGCAGGCGCTGTGGGCAGACGGAACAGAGTGGAGGCTGGCAGACCCAAGAACTCACGGGCTTTGGCCGTCAGGCTGCGGCCAATGATCAGGTTGATACGGCCACCGGCACGCACTTCGTCCAACAGCACATCGCTCTTGAGTGCGAACTCGGCCACGGTCTCACCGTTCTTGAGCAGCTTGCCGTCGTAGGGCAGCACGTCAATCACGTCACCCATTTCCAGCTTGGACACATCGACTTCAATGGGCAGCGAGCCAGAGTCTTCTTGCGTGTTGAAGAAGATAGGCGCAATCTTGCCACCCAAGGTCACGCCACCGAAGCGTTTGTTGGGCACGAACGGAATGTCTTGACCAGTAGCCCAAATCACCGAGTTGGTGGCGGACTTGCGGCTGGAGCCTGTACCGACCACATCGCCCACGTAGGCAACAAGGTTGCCTTTTTGCTTCAGGTCTTCGATGAACTGCATCGGGCCGCGCTTGCCGTCTTCTTCGGGCTTGAAGGCCGCGTCAGGACGGGTGTTCTTCAACATCGCCAAGTAGTGCAACGGGATGTCAGGGCGGCTCCACGCATCAGGGGCGGGCGACAGGTCATCGGTGTTGGTTTCACCGGGCACCTTGAACACGGTGACGGTGATCTTTTGTGCCACTTCAGGGCGGCTGGTGAACCACTCAGCCTCGGCCCAGCTTTGCATCACATCTTTGGCGAAAGCATTGCCCGCCTTGGCCTTTTCTGCCACATCGTTGAAGAAGTCGAACATCAGCAGTGTCTTCTTCAGCGCGGCAGCGGCCACAGCAGCCACTTCAGCATCATCCAACAATTCAATCAGCGGATGTACGTTGTAACCACCCACCATCGTGCCCAGCAGCTCAGTGGCCTTGGCTTTGGAAATCAGGCCAACGGCAATGTCACCGTGGGCTACAGCAGCCAAAAAGCTGGCCTTGACCTTGGCGGCATCGTCCACGCCGGGCGGCACACGGTGTGTGAGCAAGTCGAGCAGGAAGGCATCTTCACCGGCGGGTGGGTTCTTGATCAGTTCGATCAATTCGGCCACTTGTTTGGCATCCAGGGGCAGCGGGGGGATACCCAGCGCGGCGCGCTCGGCCACATGGTCACGGTAGGCTTTCAACATCAATTTCTCCGGTGGTTTTGTAGGTGTGGGGCGATTTCAACGTACAGGAACAAAGCCTCAGCGGGTAGCTGTGGGCTGCGCATCCAGCACGCTGGGCGGGGGATTCTTTTTGATGGCTTGGGCCACTTGGTATTGCTCAGGGCTCATGCACTCGTCGGCCAACCGCTGGCCGCGCTTTTGATCCATCAGCATGGATTTGTTGGCAATTTGCAACCAAACGGCACCCGCTTTCTGGTCTTCGAGGCGCACGGTGCCCGTGGTAGTGGCTACCGGAGCCATGTGGTACTTAAAGCCTTTTCCATCTACATGGAAGTGGCCGGGGGCTTGCGGGTCAGCAGTCACGCGCACCGAAGCACCCAACTCACAAGCAATGGTGCCGGTATGCACGCGCTCTGCCACCGACAAAGCCTCGGGCGACAAAGAAGCAGCCGCCACAGGCGTACTAGCCAATGCCGCAGCACCCAGGGCGCCAGCACCCACAGCTGCTGCACCCACGGCCACCGCACGGCCTCGGTTGCTGCGGGTATCCGCTTTGGCCACCACCACTTTTTGGCTGGGCTTGGCTTTGACAGCAGCCGTCTTTTTGACGGAAGTTCCAGATTTGGACGCAGAAGGAACAGCCAACACCAATGCGGGGGTCAAGGCCAGCAGGGCGGATGCAAACAAGGCTTTCATGGAAAACTCCAGCAGGAAAATCAGATCTGATCAGATCAAGGTTGAACAGGTAACAACCAGTGTTGTACCTCAACTGGCAAAGACCGACCTGTCTGGTGGGCACGCTCTAACAGTTGCCAAAAATAGCGGTAACTGGCCCGGTCATGCAAAACACCATCGACACTGATAGGTGCCCAGTCGGCAGCAACAGCCGCCGCAATGATGCGTGCGGCTTGGTCAATCTCGTTGGGGGCTGGGGCGAAGGCAGCCAAAATGGGGCGAATTTGGGCCGGATGGATGCTCCACATCCGGGTGTAGCCCAACTCAGCGGCAGCACGGTGGGCTGCAGCCTGCATGGCCGCACCATCGGTAAACTCGGTCACTACACAATGTGATGGCACCTTGCCGTGGGCATGGCAAGCCGCAGCAATTTCCAGCTTAGCGCGCACCACCAACGGGTGCGTGAACTGCCCTGCAGAAGTCATGCCCGAGGCCGGAATAGCCCCCCCGTGCGCCGAGACAAAATCCATCAAGCCAAAACTCAGGCTTTGCACGCGCGGATGTGCGGCGATGTCAAAGGCGCGATGCACAGCAGCGGGCGACTCAATCAGCACTTGCAACGGCAAATGCGCAGCCCCTGCACGCTCCAACGCCTTTTCGGCCAGCAGCACATCATCGACCGACTCCACTTTGGGCAGCATGATGTGGCACAGCTTATGCCCAGCCTCACCGGCAATGGTAGCCATATCGTTGGCAAAGGCAGGATGATCAACGGGATGCACACGGGCCGCCACACGGGCACCCGGAGCGGCTGCACGGGCCAAGGCAGCCACCAAGGCAGCGTGTGGTGCCTCACCGCCCACGGGAGCACCATCTTCACAGTCCAGCGTCACATCAAAGACGCAGGTACCCAATTCTTCAGTCATTTCAGCCTGCAATTGCAGGCTTTTGCGCATCCGCACTTCAACGCCACTGTAATGGTCACAGACGGGCAAAAAACCAGTTTGCGCCTGGGCACCAAGGAGAACGTCGCGGGGATGGGTCATGGAAAATTACACACTAGGCCGAGAAAAAGCAAAGCGCAGCCCCAGAATACACACAGGCATCTGGGTCTGCGCTCTTAGGGGCGTTTACAGCAGGTGTTTCACGCCATCGGCTTCGCCTTGCAGCTCGGCCAAAGTCTTGTTGATGCACTCTTGCGAGAAGGCATCAATTTCCAGACCTTCGACGATTTTGTATTCGCCGTCAGGGGTAGTGGTGACGGGGAAGCCAAACACGATGCCAGCAGGAATGCCGTACTCGCCGTTGGAAGGCACACCCATCGTGACCCACTCGCCATTGGAGCCCAAGGCCCAATCGCGCATGTGGTCGATGGCAGCGTTGGCAGCCGAAGCAGCCGACGACAGACCACGGGCAGCGATGATGGCAGCGCCACGCTTGCCCACGGTGGGCAGGAACACTTCAGCGTTCCAGACTTGGTCGTTGATGGTTTCTTTGACCGAAGCGCCATTGATGGTGGCAAAACGGTAGTCGGCGTACATGGTAGGAGAGTGGTTGCCCCACACAGTCAGCTTGCGAATGTCGCCCACGGCAGAGCCTGTCTTGGCGGCAATTTGCGAAGCAGCGCGGTTGTGGTCCAGACGCAGCATGGCAGTGAAGTTCTTGGCTGGCAGATCGGGGGCCGACTTCATGGCAATGTAGGCGTTAGTGTTGGCAGGGTTGCCCACCACCAGCACCTTGACATTGCGCGAAGCCACGGCATTGAGCGCCTTACCTTGCACGGTGAAGATGGCAGCGTTGGCGGCCAGCAGGTCGGCACGTTCCATGCCGGGGCCACGAGGACGGGCACCGACCAACAGCGCGTAGTCGGTGTCTTTGAAGGCCGTCATGGGATCAGAGTGGGCCTCAATGCCAGCCAGCAGCGGGAAAGCGCAGTCTTCCAGCTCCATGATCACGCCCTTGAGGGCGTTCTGGGCTTTTTCGTCTGGGATTTCGAGCAGTTGCAAGATGACGGGCTGGTCTTTGCCCAGCATTTCGCCGGAGGCGATGCGGAACAACAGGGCGTAACCGATTTGACCTGCTGCGCCGGTGACGGCCACGCGAACGGGTGCTTTGCTCATGGTGGAAAACTCCAGGAAGTGAAGGAAAACAGGGGAGATTGCAGCGGTTGCCACCTGCGCCTGTTACCAGCAACATGTGCCCCGCAAACAGGTGAAGATTGTAGCGTTGATTTTTGCTACCAGTCAATTTGTCTTATGTCTTATATAAGATATGATGCGCCTGCGTCACCATGTCGTCATTGCCCTTTCCCTCCTCTGATAATCCCATCTCGTTGCCCAGTGCTGCGGGGCTTTCTGTGCCTGCGTTCAGCCCGTTGTATCAACAGATCAAGGGTTTGATACTGCACAGCCTCCAAGCAGGCGAATGGAAGCCCGGCGAAGCCATCCCCAGCGAGATGGAGTTGGCTGCACGCTTTCGCGTCAGCCAAGGCACCGTGCGCAAGGCCATTGACGATCTGGCTGCCGAAAACTTGGTGGTGCGCCGCCAAGGCAAGGGCACCTTTGTAGCCACCCATGCCGAACAACAGGTGCAATACCGCTTCCTGCGACTGCTCCCAGACAGTGGTGATGCCAACGTGGAGCGTCCAGCGCAGCGCCACATCATCGATTGCAAACGGGTGCGCGCCAATGCCGATGTGGCCCGCATCTTGGGTCTGCGCGCTGGCGATCCAGTAGTGCAAGCACGTCGGATACTGTCGTTCAGTGGCGTGCCTACTATCTTGGAAGACATCTGGCTGCCTGGCGTTTCGTTCAAAGGACTGACTGCCCACCAAATGGCCAGTTACCCCGGCCCCACTTACGCCATGTTTGAACTCAACTTTGGCGTGCGCATGGTGCGGGCTGCCGAAAAAATTCGTGCCGTTCTCCCAGACCCTGAGCAGGCAGAGCTGTTACAAGTTTCGCCCGATACCCCCTTGTTGAGCGTTGAGCGGCTGGCCTATACCTACAACGATGTTCCAATGGAGTTACGCCGTGGTTTGTACCGTACCGACACCCACCACTACCGCAACGACTTGAGCTAAACAGGCGGTTCCATCAGCGCCATGTCAGCAAACCATCGAGAATACGCGCCGCGCCAAATCCACGCCTTGTTGCATTGCAATAGAATTTTGGCTTCCTTTGCCTGCGCAAAAATTACCACGCAGTTACATCCACGAAAGCATTTGCCATGACTGAGCTAGCCAAAAAGCGGCCTGAATTCCGCAACATCAACGCCTTCAAGGACCTGACGACTTATCGCATGGCCCCGGCTGCATGGGTTTCGATCCTGCACCGTGCCAGTGGTGTCATCATGTTCTTGTTGCTGCCGTTCATTCTCTGGATGTTCGACATGTCGCTGTCGTCCGAAATCTCCTTTGCGAGTTTCACGGCTGCCTTTAGTGCTGGTCTGGGCTTTTTGCCCGGCTGGTTCGTGAAGCTGGTGGCACTGGCCCTCATCTGGGCTTACCTGCACCACTTCTGCGCTGGTGTGCGCCACCTGCGTATGGATATGAACCATGACTCGGTCACCAAAGAGTCCGGCAAGTCGTCTGCCGTGGTTACGCTGGTGCTGAGCATTGGCCTGACCTTGGTTCTGGGTGCCAAGCTGTTCGGCTTGTACTGATCGCCCTATCGCCATCACTGCATCCCAGCCTACTCCCTCATTCAAAAGGAATTTCACCATGTCCGTCAATTACGGCTCCAAGCGCATCGTCGTCGGTGCCCACTATGGTCTGCGCGACTGGCTGAGCCAGCGCGTCACAGCGGCCCTGATGGCGCTGTTCACAGTGGTTGTGCTGGCACAACTGATCTTTACCAAAGGCCCCATTGGCTACGCTGCTTGGGCAGGCATTTTCTCCAGCCAATGGATGAAAGTGGTCACTTTCTCTGTCATCGTGGCATTGGCTTGGCACGTCTGGGTGGGTGTCCGTGACATCTGGATGGACTACATCCAACCCGTGGGACTGCGCCTGGTATTGCAGGTTTTCACCATCGTCTGGCTGGTCGGCTGTGCTGGCTGGGGTTTCCAAGTTTTGTGGCGTCTCTGATTCCCGCGACTGAAGGTAAATAATGAGCTACACCAACGCTAACATCACTAAGCGCAAATTTGACGTCGTCATCGTCGGGGCCGGCGGCTCTGGTATGCGCGCCGCCCTCGAACTCTCCCGCGCTGGCCTGAATGTGGCCTCGCTGTCCAAAGTGTTCCCCACCCGTAGCCACACCGTGGCCGCCCAAGGTGGCGTATCGGCCTCTTTGGGCAACATGTCGGAAGACAACTGGCACTATCACTTCTACGACACCATCAAGGGTTCTGACTGGCTGGGCGACCAAGACGCGATTGAGTTCATGTGCCGCGAAGCCCCCAACGTCGTGATCGAGTTGGAACACTTCGGTATGCCATTCGACCGCAACCCTGATGGCACCATTTACCAACGTCCGTTCGGTGGTCATACCGCCAACTATGGCGAAAAACCCGTGCAACGCGCTTGCGCAGCGGCTGACCGTACCGGCCACGCCATGCTGCACACGCTGTACCAGCAAAACGTCAAAGCCAAGACCAACTTCTTTGTTGAGTGGATGGCACTGGACTTGATCCGCAACAGCCAAGGCGATGTGGTCGGCGTCACGGCGCTAGAGCTAGAGACTGGCGACCTGTACGAGTTGCACGCCAAAGCTGTGCTGCTGGCTACGGGTGGCGCTGGTCGTATTTTTGCTGCTTCGACCAACGCCTTCATCAACACTGGCGATGGCTTGGGCATGGCGGCCCGCGCAGGTATTCCGCTGCAAGACATGGAATTTTGGCAGTTCCACCCCACCGGCGTGGCCGGTGCAGGTGTGCTGCTGACCGAAGGCTGCCGTGGCGAAGGTGCTATTTTGCTCAATAGCAATGGCGAACGCTTCATGGAACGCTATGCGCCTACCCTGAAAGACTTGGCACCACGCGATTTCGTGTCGCGCTCGATGGACCAAGAAATCAAGGAAGGCCGTGGCTGTGGCCCCAACAAGGACTACATCCTGATGAAGTTGGACCACCTCGGCGCCGACACCATCCGCAAGCGTCTGCCCTCGGTGGAAGAAATCGGCCACAACTTCGCCAACGTCGACATCACCAAAGAGCCCATTCCCGTTGTGCCCACCATCCATTACCAAATGGGCGGTATCCCGACCAATATCAATGGTCAAGTGGTGGTACACGATGGTGTGCAAAACCATGTGGTCAATGGCCTGTATGCAGTGGGCGAATGCTCCTGCGTGTCGGTGCATGGTGCTAACCGTCTGGGCACCAATTCGCTGCTCGATTTGTTGGTGTTTGGCAAGTCGGCTGGTAAGCACATCGTTCAGTTTGTTAAAGCGCATGGCGACCACCAACCCGTGCCCGCCAATGGTTCTGAGCGTACCCTGACGCGCCTGAACCAACTGCAAGAATCCAAGAGCGGCACCTATGCACAGGCACTTGCCAACAACATCCGCACCTCGATGCAGCAACACGCTGGCGTGTTCCGCACGCAAAAGGGTATGGACGAAGGTGTGGTCAAGATCAACGCCCTGCGCGAGCAAGTGTCCTCCGTGACTTTGCAAGACAAGTCCAAAGTCTGGAACACCGCCCGTATGGAAGCTCTGGAAGTGGACAACCTGATCGAAGTGGCACAAGCCACCATGACTTCGGCAGCTGCCCGCAAAGAATGCCGTGGCGCCCACACCGTATACGACTACGAGCATCCTGCCGACCACGCCGAATTCCCACTGGGTCGTAACGACAAGGAGTGGATGAAGCACACCCTGTGGCACAGCGCCAACAACAGCTTGACCTACAAGCCCGTGAACCTCAAGCCCTTGACCGTGGACAGCGTGCCGCCCAAGGTCCGTACCTTCTGATCGCAGCGAACTGGAGCAAACAATGGCAAAACGCACTTTCAAAATCTACCGCTACGATCCAGACAAGGATGCCAAGCCCTACATGCAAACCGTGCAGATCGATCTGGACGGCCACGAACGCATGTTGCTCGATGCACTGGTCAAGCTCAAGGAACAAGACCCCACCATCTCTTTCCGGCGCTCTTGCCGTGAGGGCGTGTGTGGCTCTGATGCCATGAACATCAATGGCAAGAACGGTTTGGCCTGCCTGACCAACATGAACACCCTGCAAGGTGACATCGTGCTCAAGCCCCTGCCCGGTCTGCCCGTGATTCGCGATCTGATCGTGGACATGACGCAGTTCTTCAAGCAGTACAACTCGATCAAGCCCTACCTGCAAAACGACAGCCTGACCTCGCCCACCAAAGAGCGCCTGCAGTCGCCCGAAGAGCGTGAAGAACTCAACGGCCTGTACGAGTGCATTTTGTGCGCCAGCTGCTCGACCAGCTGCCCTAGCTTCTGGTGGAACCCCGACAAGTTTGTTGGCCCCGCTGGTCTGCTGCAAGCGTATCGCTTCATCGCCGACAGCCGTGACGAAGAAACCGCTGCACGCCTAGACAATCTGGAAGACCCCTACCGTCTGTTCCGCTGCCACACCATCATGAACTGCGTCGATGTGTGCCCCAAGGGTCTGAACCCCACCCGGGCCATTGGCAAGATCAAAGAGCTGATGGTGCGTCGCGCCATCTAAGGCACAGACAGATCATGGGTGAAATTCCATCCTCCGACGCGGTGGCAACTTTGCCACTGCTGGATGAGCGGGCGGTAAGCATGTTGCGCTGGCGCAGTCGGCGTGGCATGGTGGAGAACGACTTGTTCATCGAACGGTTTTTCACCCGCTTTGCTTCTCAATTGACCCAACGCCATGCCAATGGCATGAATGCGTTGATGGATTTGGCAGACAACGACCTGCTGGATCTGCTGCTACAGCGGCGTGATCCCGAAGGTGCGTTGGACACCGAAGAAGTGCGTGAAGTGCTTGGCATGATGCGCCAAGGTGGCAGTGACGCACCCGCGCCAGCGCACTAAACCCACACCGCTCCCCAGCCCCGACCATCGGCAACCTACCCCAAGGAAATTAGCAATGAAGTTAGCTGACAACAAAGCCACCCTGTCGTTCTCCAACGGCAGCCCCAGCGTGGAACTTCCTGTGTACCATGGCAACATCGGCCCAGATGTCATTGACATCCGTAAGCTGTACGGCCAAACAGGCATGTTCACCTACGATCCTGGCTTCCTGTCCACCGCCTCCTGCCAATCGGCCATTACTTATATTGATGGCGATAAGGGTGAGTTGCTCTACCGTGGCTACCCCATCGAACAACTGGCTACCAAGTGCGACTACCTCGACACCTGTTACCTGTTGCTCAAGGGTGAACTGCCCAGCGCCGGCCAGCGTGCCGACTTCCACAAGCTGGTGCTGGATCACACCATGGTCAATGAGCAAATGCAGTTCTTCCTGCGTGGCTTCCGCCGTGATGCCCACCCGATGGCTGTGCTGACCGGCTTGGTGGGTGCCATGTCGGCCTTCTACCACGATAGCACCGACATCAACAACCCCGAGCACCGTGATGTGGCCGCAATCCGCCTGATTGCCAAGATGCCTACCTTGGTGGCAATGGCTTACAAGTACGGTAAGGGTGAGCCTTACATGTACCCACAGAACAACCTGAGCTACGCTGGCAACTTCCTGCGCATGATGTTTGGTACGCCTTGCGAAGAGTACAAGGTCAACCCTGTGATCGAACGTGCGATGGATCGCATCTTCATCTTGCACGCTGACCACGAGCAAAATGCCTCCACCTCCACTGTGCGCCTGTGCGGCTCTTCGGGTACCAATCCGTTTGCCGCTATCTCTGCCGGTGTAGCTTGCCTGTGGGGCCCTGCCCACGGCGGCGCCAACGAAGCCTGCCTGAACATGCTGGAAGACATCCAGCGCCAAGGTGGTGTGTCCAAGGTTGGCGAGTTCATGGAAAAGGTCAAGGACAAAAACTCCGGCGTCAAGCTGATGGGTTTTGGTCACCGCGTGTACAAGAACTACGATCCCCGCGCCAAGCTGATGCAAGAAACTTGCAACGAAGTGCTGGCCGAACTGGGTCTGGAAAACGATCCGCTGTTCAAGCTGGCCAAGGAACTGGAAAAGATCGCTCTGGAAGACGATTACTTCGTTCAACGCAAGCTCTACCCCAACGTAGACTTCTACTCCGGTATCGTGCAACGCGCCATCGGCATCCCCGTCAACCTGTTCACTGGTATTTTTGCTCTGGCCCGTACCGTGGGCTGGATTGCCCAACTGAACGAAATGATCAGCGACCCCGAGTACAAAATTGGCCGCCCACGCCAACTGTTCACCGGCTCGCCCCGCCGCGACGTGGCCTAAAAAGCCTCAATGGTCTTTTGCAGCGCCTAGGTGCTGCAAATGTTGAAAACCCGCCGTGCCCCGGCGGGTTTTTTCTTGCCTGTCGTTTGTTTAATTGCCGTGGCAGACAATGTGCTACCGCTGCTTTTTTAGTTTTGGTGACAAGATCAAAGTGCTGTATTTTAATTCAAAGCATTTTTCAACTCACTGAAAGTGCAATAATTATTCTGCACACCAAGTGCTTCGTTTACAAAATTGTAAAAATTTGGATGTTTTACGGTATCTATATATGCCGAAGAAAGAAGTTCTGTAAATTTTTCATCAATTGTTATTGGGTAATTTTTGCACTCCTCGTGCAAAGAAATAACTTCAAATTTGCCCGCAGAACTTTTAAAAACAAGAATATCTTTGATTTTCGCAACAAATGAATCTGCCCGGAATTTATTGCCTCTCGGGTTTCTTGTTGCCACCATATTTATGCAAAATACAATTTTTCCGTTTGGTGAAAGCTCCAATCTATTTCGTATTTGATTGCACTGCCTATCAGCATCTTTTTTATTATCATAAGTGCCTTCCTCAAAATATTCAATTTCATTACCATAACCTCCTTGAATTTTCGCTTCATCTTCTTCATTGAGTCTCGGCCTAGAGTGATAATAAAAGGAAAAAATACAATCTGCACTGAGGGGAGTGTTTTTCAAAAACTCTGACAGTGGCTGCTGTTCCAGTATCTCAGGCGGTGGTGACTCAATCACATCCTCACCATCTCTAGCTCGATTCCTCCGACTCCATTTTTCTGCTGTCTCTTTCAGGTCTTGATCGGTGATTGGATGTGCGCTTTCCCATAAATTATGAAACCAATCTAGGCTACGTTTTCCACTGGGCTGATCGAGATTAAATTTATATCCTGCTTCGCGCAACGCATTGGGCTGGGTACCAAGACCATTGTTAGACATGTTGGCAGAACCGACAATTGCATACTCAGAACTGATGTAGAGCTTGGCATGAAGATTGTCGATTTGTCTGATGTTTTCCTTGCCGAATTGCTCAATAAGTCTTGCAACTTCTACGGGATTGGTGCCGCCCATGGTCAAGTTGCAGACAATCCTAACATCTCTCGCCATCGGATTGATTAATCGGCTTGCTCCATTGCCAATAAAAGCAACGGCAATACGCAACGTATTGTCTCCGCTCAAAAGTTTTTTGATTTCTCTGCTTAAATTATCTTCCAGCAACAGCATATTTACCCTTAAAAATACCGATTTGATATCAATCAAACGCGATTGTTTAAATTGAATATGTTGAAAATATTAAAAATTTTTACATGGATTACATAAAATTATTTATACAGCCTCAGGCTTGATGCAACGGTGTTGGTTTTGATTGGCAACTATATTCCCCCTTAGGCAAAAAAACGCTCATCACCGCTGCCCCCTCCTGTTCGGCCACAGGCACAGCACTGAACAGCATTTCGGCATCCAACGACAGCGTTTTGCGAACAGTAGCCATCAAATCGCGCACCTGCCAAAGCTGTAGCATTTCCGGCACGGCCTCCAGCACCACCAACACAGCATCCGCCTGGCGCAACGTTTCAGCGTTCAGCAAGGGGCCATCGAGCGCCGCCACAAAAGCACGCAAGGGAGCTTGTGGCCCAGTCGCTGTGCCTTTGCCCATCACCAGCACTTCGGAACCAAAGGTTTGCTGGATGTCTTGCCAATCCAAAGCCACCAAACCACCCGGATCCAACAGCGCCAAGACACTGCGACAAATCTGCTCCGTCCATTCCGTGGTGGTTTCTGCGGCTTCCGTCTGCGTGATGTCTGAGTTTTGTTCCAGTATCAGGTCGCCTGATACCTCGCACAGCATGGGCGCCCGCCCCTGTAAAGACTGTAGAGACTCGTTGGCACGCCGCTGCCTGCGTCCGCCTTCGTACTCAAACGGCGTTGTCACTACGGCCACACAGGGTGATTTTTGTGCTGCCAGCAGGTCGGCTAGGGTGGGGGACAAGTGGGCACTGATTTCATCGCCCAAATGGGCCAGCAGAAAGACCACCTGCAGCGTAGCTAAAACTGGCTGCAAAGTGTGAAGTTGCGCCTGTAGGTCTTCTGGCCAAGCCTCTTTGGCTGTGTTGTTAAAGTGCAGCCGGTGTTGGGCCAGACTGGCCGCCAGTTCTTCGGTATCGGTATGGAGGGCAATGGTACTCATAACCGTTTGGCCCAAGGCTGCGGCTACCTGTGGCAACATTTCACAGCCGCCATACCCTACGGCGATGATGCCAACGCGCAGAGCGGCTACTTCAGACACGGAACCATCCTTGGTAATTTTCCACTGGAGCGGAGTCAGAGCAGTCGTTTTCATGTATGGACTTGGCATGGAATAAAACGGTGCCCCATTATGGGCTGGCAGGACGAAGGCCCATTTCGTCCTGTTGCGCTGCATCGGCTTGCCCCATCGTCCAGTGCTGGCCTATAGTTGCGAGTCTATGCGGCATGGCTATGCGCTGCTGCAACCTTCTTTTCACCATCCTTTCAGAATATTTACCCCATGAAATCCAAAGCTGCTGTTGCCTTCAAGGCCGGTGAACCCCTGCAAATCGTTGAAATTGATGTGGCACCGCCGCAAAAAGGTGAGGTGCTGGTCAAAATTACGCACACCGGCGTATGCCACACCGATGCGTTTACCCTGTCGGGTGAAGACCCAGAAGGTATCTTTCCGGCGGTGCTGGGCCACGAGGGTGCAGGCATTGTGGTGGAGGTGGGCGAAGGCGTCACCAGCGTCAAACCCGGCGACCATGTGATTCCGCTCTATACCGCCGAGTGCGGCGAGTGCTTGTTCTGCAAATCTGGCAAAACCAACCTCTGCGTGGCCGTGCGTGCTACCCAAGGCAAAGGTGTGATGCCCGATGGCACTACGCGCTTCTCGTACAACGGCCAGCCCATTTACCACTATATGGGCTGCTCTACTTTCAGTGAATACACCGTGGTGGCCGAAGTCTCACTGGCCAAGATCAACCCCGAGGCCAACCCAGAACAAGTATGCCTACTCGGTTGTGGCGTCACCACCGGCCTAGGGGCCGTGAAAAACACGGCCAAAGTGCAAGAGGGCGACAGCGTAGCCGTGTTTGGTTTGGGTGGCATTGGCTTGGCCGTGATTCAAGGGGCCAAGCTCGCCAAAGCTGGGCGCATCATCGCCATTGATACCAACCCGGCCAAATTTGATTTGGCCAAGGTGTTTGGGGCCACGGATTTTGTCAATCCAAAAGATTTTGACAAGCCGATCCAGCAAGTGATTGTCGAGATGACCGGTTGGGGCGTAGACCACAGCTTTGAGTGCATTGGCAATGTCGAGGTGATGCGTGCGGCGCTGGAGTGCGCCCACCGGGGCTGGGGTCAGAGCGTCATCATTGGGGTAGCTGGTGCGGGTAAAGAAATCTCTACCCGCCCCTTCCAATTGGTCACTGGGCGCAAGTGGCTGGGCTCTGCCTTTGGTGGGGTCAAAGGCCGCAGTGAGTTGCCCGGCATGGTGGAAGATGCAATGAGCGGCAAAATCCAGCTGGCACCTTTTGTCACCCACACCATGCCACTGAGCGATATCAATAGCGCATTTGACTTAATGCACGAGGGCAAATCGATCCGCTCGGTAGTGGTTTACTGAGCAACGCCCTTCATCTCTCAGGCTTGGCACAACATTAATCTGCACTTAAGGCAGCGGCACAACAATCGCCGCCTATGCCCCAGACCCTGACCCGCTGGCTGTCTTTTTTAGCCAGCTCTCGCCTCCGCCCCCGCTCCTCAGACACAGCCAGCGTCAACAGTACCGCACCTCTGGCCTGGCATCCTGCCTGGCTGATGGTGCTGGTCAGCGCCTGGTTGGCTACGGTGTGCAATGCCGCCCTGTGGCGCGAAGTCACGGCCTTACCCAGCGGTGGAGGCCTGCATGGCTGGGGGTTTGTGCTGGCTTTTGCGGTGATTGTGGCGGCAGGCAACGTAGCCGTGTTAAGCCTGTTGGCTTGGGGTCGTGCCACCAAGTGGGTGCTGGGCAGCTTTGTGATCATGGCCGCTTTTGGCAGTTACTTTATGCTCAACTATGGCATCGTGATTGATGCCAGCATGTTGACCAATGTGCTGCAAACCGATGTGCGCGAAGCTGGCGATTTGCTCAACTGGCGTTTGCCTGCCACCGTGGTGGCACTGGCTGCGCCCCCGCTATGGTGGTTGTGGCGCTATCCAGTACGCTCGCTAGGGGTGGTGCGCCATCTGGCCCACAATGCAGGCCTGCTCACAGCTGCCGTGTTGATATTGGTGGCTGCCTTGCTGTTGGTGTTTCAGGACTTTGCCTCCACCATGCGTAACCACACCCAGTTGCGCTACCTGATTAACCCCCTCAATAGCGTTTATGCGCTGGTGCATTTGGTCTCTAAACCGCTGCGCATGGATACAAGCACCCTGCTCCCTCTGGGGCGTGATGCCCAACTCGGTGCCAGCTATGCCCAGCAAGCCAAGCCGCCACTGCTGGTGCTGGTGCTGGGCGAGACCGCCCGCAGCGACCACTTTGGCCTCAACGGTTATGAACGCAACACCACCCCACTGCTGTCCAGTCGGACTGATCTGGTCAGCGCCCGCAATGCGTGGTCTTGTGGCACCAGTACAGCGGCATCGGTGCCTTGTATGTTTTCTCATCTTGGGCGCGAAGGTTTTGAAGGCCGCAAAGCCAATTTCGAGAGTCTGATGGATGTATTGCACCATGCAGGGCTGGCGGTGCTGTGGATAGACAATCAATCGGGTTGCAAGGGTGTCTGCGACCGAGTGGCCCAAGCCAGCACCAGCCGTGACACCGACCCCGACTGGTGCCCCCAAGGCGAGTGCCCTGACACTATCATGCTCAAAGATCTGGATGCCCGGATTGCCGCATTGCCTGCCGAACAACGTGCCCGTGGCACAGTGGTAGTTATGCACCAAATGGGTAGCCACGGCCCAGCCTATTTCAAACGCTCGACCAAAGCACACAAGAGGTTTGAGCCCGAATGCACCTCCAATGCTCTGCAAGAATGTGGACAGGCACAGGTGGTGAATGCGTATGACAACAGCATCGTGGCGACAGACGCCTTTCTGCACGCCACCATTGAATGGTTGCAAGATCGCTCTGGTCAGGCCTCCACAGCCATGATGTATGTTTCAGACCACGGCGAATCTTTGGGCGAGGGCAATCTGTATCTGCATGGTCTGCCCTATGCAATCGCCCCAGACGTGCAAAAGCATGTGCCGTGGATTACTTGGCTGTCTCCAGCCATGCAGACACGCAACCACTTGCAAACCTCTTGCTTACAACAAGAATTGGCCCAAAAACGCATCACCCACGATGCCTATTTCCATTCGGTACTGGGCCTTATGAATGTGCAAACCACGGCCTACCAAGGTGCCCAAGACATCTATGCCCTTTGCCGCCGTCAACAAAATGCCCAAACCATGCCCGCCACCACCAGTTGACATGGGCAATAGCCACAGCGGCTTACGATTGCCCGTGCAGTCCAGTGCGAGATAGACAATGGGCTACATTGCGGCCCTTTGCCTACTGTGAGGATGCCATGAGCCACAAGCCGCCGCTGATTTTGTCTTCCTTGGATCTGGAGCGTCTTGAGGCGCTGCTGGCGGGCATTCCATCGAGTGCGTTGGCAGGCAAAGCAGAATTGCAGGCAGAACTAGACCGTGCCGATGTCTTGCCCCCCGAAGAGATGCCCCCCAACGTGGTGACCATGAACTCCACCGTGCAGTTCACGATGGTAGAAACTGGCAAAGAGCTGCGCCTGACGCTGGTCTATCCCCGTGATTTGGATGGCAGTGCCGACAAAGTATCGATTCTGGCCCCTGTAGGCAGTGCGCTGCTGGGTTTGTCGGTAGGAGACGAGCTGGCATGGCCCGGCCCTGGTGGCAAAGCCATGACCGTGCGTGTCACGGACATTCTCTACCAGCCTGAACGCGCTGGAGAATTGCACCGCTGAGCGGGCACGCAAAGACAGCCCCACCATGCCACGCACGAGAATGCTGCAGGTGCAACGCCTGCGCCACCGCGCACTGGAGCGGCGCATGGCCCAACGGCCAGAATGGTTTAGCTCGTTTCTGGCAGGCAACCATCGAGAAAAAACTCGGCTGCGCCGAGAAATGGCGACGATGAAAGGGTCGGTGGTTTGGTTGTTGCGCCAACGCCGCCAAGGCCAATGGAGTGCCAATGAACGCGCCCAACTGCGCCAAGTGATGCGTTCAGCCTCTTCGGTCAGCCCCTACTTGATCATCTGGATTGTTCCGGGATCGCTGCTGTTATTGCCCTTGCTGGCGTGGTTCATTGACCACCGGCGCACACAACGTGGCAACACCGATACACCCTTGGATTAAGGCGCTGTCAAGCCAACAACTCTAGCCAGACCACCAGCAAGCCCATACCCACCAAACTGGCTTGCCAGCGCCACGCCAATGTCCAAGATGGCACTCGGCACTCTACCCGTAAGTAGAGGATGCGCCCCACCGCCAACGAAAGTGCAAATGCCAGCACCAAGCCAGCACTGTTGACCCACAGCGACTGCGGCCAGAAATGGCTCACAACAGCATTGACCAGCAAACACACCGGGAAATGCACCAAGAAAACCGAATAGGACATCTGGCCCCAACGCTGTAGCAGTGCAATGCCAGGCCATCGCGCCCCAACCCCCGGGCACCGCATCAACAGCACCAACGCCAGCGCGGTGCCCAAGGCGACCGCAATCCGCACCCGAAAATCCAGCCCCAAAGCCACAACACCCAACAACGCCATACCGGCTAACCACAGGCTCGGGCGCGAGGCATGTACCGCCCAATACGACAACATACCTAAACCGTAGGCACCAAAAAAGTACACCCCCCACTGATCCCAGGCAGGGTCACGGTTGAAGAACAGCAAAGAAGCCCCCGTGAGCAGCACCACCATGAGCGTGCTCACAAAAACGGCTCTGTGGTGGTGCTGGCCCGACCAAGCACGACCTGCAGCCAGCAAACCAACGCTGAGGACAAACAGCTGAAAGTCGATTGCTACATACCAAACGCCTGCAGACAGTGCCTCCTCCCCAACAACGTCTTGCAAGAGCAAGGCATGGGCCAACCATTGCGACAGCGAAGGAGCATCGGGCACGCTGGGATGCTCAAACCAAGGCCGCACCAACGCCGCAACGCCGACAGCCAACAACAGCGCCACCGCATAAGGCACGACCAGACGCACAAAACGGCGCAACAATTGCGCACTTGCACTGTCAAAACGGGCCACCTGCTGTGGTGCCAAACTGGCTGCTGCCAGATACCCCCCCAACACCAAAAAGACTTGCACCGCCATGCGGGCATTGTTGTACAGCCACTCTATCAAGGTTGGTGCCTGAAGATGCACCACATCGGACATTGGCCCATAAAACGCCAGATGGTGCCAAACAATCACAGCACAGGCCAAACCCTTGATGACATCAATCAAGGGATTACGGGAAATGGGGGAATTCATAGAGAGAAAAAGCAGCGTGCCCAACCGCCTGCGGGCCGGAAGGCAACCACACCGAAAGCAAATGCCCCCACTTAACGCCTCAGTTTGTCATCTGGTTGACACACCAAGCTGGCGCAATTTTTGCTTGTTTATGGTGCAAAGTTGGTGTTTTGCACCATAAATGTTGTTTATTGCCTCTTGCAAGGCCGAGAGAAAGTCATGGAATCACTCAAACAGGGCACCGACACCCTATTCATCTTGCTAGGCGCCATTATGGTGCTGGCAATGCACGCCGGTTTTGCGTTTCTGGAACTGGGCACGGTACGCAAAAAGAACCAAGTCAACGCCTTAGTCAAAATTTTGGTCGATTTTTCGGTTTCTACCGTGGTGTACTTTGCTGTGGGCTATGGCGTGGCCTATGGCACCCACTTTTTTGTTGGTGCCGATGTACTGGTGCAAAAGAATGGTTTTGAGCTAACACGCTTTTTCTTCTTGCTCACCTTTGCGGCCGCGATTCCTGCGATTATTTCGGGCGGCATTGCCGAGCGGGCCAAGTTCTGGCCGCAGTTGATTGCCACCGCAGCGATTGTGGGTCTGATCTATCCCTTTTTTGAGGGCATTGCTTGGAACCGGCACTTTGGCGTGCAAGATGGAATCAAGGCACTGACTGGCGAAGAATTTCACGACTTTGCGGGCTCTGTCGTAGTGCATGCGGTGGGTGGCTGGATTGCATTGCCTGCCGTGTTGCTGCTCGGTTCACGCGCCAACCGCTACCGCAAGGACGGGGCCATTTCGGCACACCCCCCTTCTAACATCCCCTTCTTGGCTTTGGGAGCGTGGATTTTGATTGTGGGCTGGTTTGGTTTTAATGTGATGAGCGCACAAACGCTAGACAAAATCTCGGGGCTGGTGGCCGTCAATTCGCTGATGGCGATGGTGGGTGGCACCCTGGCGGCCTTGGTATTGGGCAAGAACGATCCTGGCTTTGTCCACAATGGCCCTTTGGCCGGATTGGTGGCCGTGTGTGCAGGCTCCGACCTCTTGCACCCTTTGGGTGCCTTGGTGGTGGGTGCCATTGCTGGCAGCATCTTTGTGCAGATGTTCACGCTCACACAAAACAAGTGGAAGATTGACGACGTGCTGGGTGTCTGGCCTCTGCATGGCCTGTGTGGTGCTTGGGGCGGCATTGCTGCTGGCATCTTCGGCCAATCGGCACTTGGTGGCTTGGGGGGCGTGAGTTTTTGGGGCCAAGTGATAGGCACAGCGATGGGCGTGTGTTGGGCTTTGTTGGGTGGTGCGTTGGTTTATGGTGCCCTGAAGGCTACCGTGGGTCTGCGCCTGTCACAAGAAGAAGAGTTTGACGGGGCCGATTTGTCTTTGCACAAAATCAGTGCCACCCCCGACCGAGAGGTAAGCTGGTAAGCACAAAAACCGTGCAGGCCACTGTTTATGTGGACTGCTGGGCTTGCACCCAGTCTGTGATCGTGCGCTGATCGGTCTGGGTGCGAATTTGCTGGTAGGCTACTTCGGCCTCAGGAAAACGGCGGCGCAACAGGTTCAACCATTGCTTGAGGCGGCCTGCCCGCTGGCGGGGCTCTAGGCCATTGCACACCAACTGCCAGAAGCTGGCAATATGGGGCAACAGATCAGACCATTGCACAGGTGCCGCCATAGTCACTTCAAACGGCAGACCACCAGGGGCGGTATCTGCAGCGCGAATAGCCAGCGCCAGCCCCGGATCAGCCACCATACCGCGCCCCAACATCAGCGACTGACACCCTGAGACCATGCGACAACGCTGTGCGTCTTGTACTGTCCAAATTTCTCCGTTGGCCACCACAGGAACAGACACTGCAGCCTGAATAGCGGGGATTTGTTCCCAATAGGCGGGGGGGCGGTAACCGTCCTGCTTGGTACGGGCATGAACCACAATCTCGCAGGCTCCGTTATCTGCCATGGCCTGGGCACATTCACGGGCCAAGCTGCCATCGTGGTAGCCCAGACGCATCTTGGCCGATACCGGAAGCCCTGCAGGCACAGCACGGCGCACCGCTGCTACCAGCGTCGCAATATGCTCAGGGTCTTGCAGCAATGCTGCACCACCACCGTGGCGGTTGACTACCTTGGCGGGACAGCCAAAGTTCAAGTCTATGCCTTCAGGGCCCAGTGCCGCCAGACGCGCAGCATTTTCGGCCATGCATACTGGGTCGGAACCAAGCAATTGCGCCCGCACTGGCACACCAGCCAACGTGCGACTGCCGTAGTGCAACTCTGGCACATAGCGCAAAAATACCTTGTCGGGCAACAATGTACCGGTCACACGAATGAACTCAGACACACAACGATCTACGCCACCAATGCGGGTCAGCACATCACGCAGCACAAAATCGAGTAATCCCTCCATCGGGGCCAAAAGCAGGGGCATAAAAACACCAAGCAGAAAAAAAGGGCAGTAGGCATTGACCTACAGCCAGCCAAGGCTTCACTGAATTGTCATCGTTGGGCGGTGTAATTGCTTCTTTACCTGACCCAATGGTTGATTTTCATGCTGTTGCAGAAAACTGAAAAAGCCCACCAGGAACTCTCACCCGGTGTGCGCACCCTGAGCCTGCGTGAGCGTTCATTGCTGCTACTGGCCGATGGCAAGCCGGTGTCGGCCTTGCAAGCCATGTACCACGGCATGGGAGCGCAAATTGTGGAAAACCTGCTGCACCAAGGCTACCTAACGCGTAGCGGCTGCGCCAATGCCCACAACACAGCACAAACTGCTGTGCTGCGCACCGAATCTTCACTGGCAGGCGCACGCATGTATTTGTTTGACATTTGCGAACGCATGTTTGCCCGCCCCCATCCCGATTTGGCCCACAACCTGCGTACGGCACTGCGCAATGCCCGAGATGGCGACACCCTGCGCCATGTAGCAGAGGAGCTGTTTGCCCAAGTCAGTCACCATGCCGGGGGCGAGCGAGCAGCATCGCTGCGTGCCCAGGTAGCCGCCGTATTGGCCAGTCCCGCCCCCGAAGAAGCAGCACTGGAGTCCTGCTGAGCCGCTCAGGCAGGCACTAAACGCCATAGCGAAGTGACTTCAGCCGACCGCGCCACATGCAGAGGATCACTGGCATTGTGTACCTTGGGGTGTTGTGGACGCACATCATGGCGCTCCAACACGCGCAAACCGGCCTCAGCAATCCAGCCCAGCAACTGCTCACGCGAGCGCAATCCTAGGTGTTCGGCCAAGTCCGACAAAATCAGCCAACCCTCTCCCCCAGGGGCCAAATGGGAGGCCAATCCAGACAAAAAACCACGCAGCATGCGGCTGCCTTCATCGTAGATCGCATGCTCTACCGAAGAGTTGGGGCGTGCAGGTAGCCACGGTGGGTTGCAAACGATGAGTGGCGCCTGCCCCGCAGGAAACAGATCCAGAGCCTGCAATTGCACCTGCCTCTGTAGACCAAGACGCTGGATATTGTCTTGGGCACAAGCCAGTGCGCGCGGGGCGTTTTCAGTAGCCACAACGCAGCGCACTCCCCGACGGGCCAGCACTGCCGCCAGCACACCTGTGCCAGTACCAATATCAAAGGCCAGCTCTTGCGAAGGCAGTGGCACTTGTGCCACCAAATCGATGTATTCACCACGTACAGGCGAAAAAACGCCGTAATGCGGATGAATATGCGCACCTGCACCCAACGCGGCAATGGCAACACCCTTCTTGCGCCACTCGTAGGCACCTACCAAGCCAAGGAGTTCGCGCAACGTCACCACCTGGGGCTCACCAGTAGCCTCTCCCCACGCTTGCGTGCAGGCATGGCGCCAATCGGGCGCACGGCGCAAGGCGATACGGTAATCGCCTTCCAACTGGATGACGATGGCAGCCAATGTCCGGGCACGCTGTGATTGCGCCTGCCGATGCAAGTGAAATGACTGCTCCGGGGTAGCTTGGGCTAACTTGGCTGCGGCACGGGCAGCCACCTTGGCTGGCTTGCGATCCACTCTGCGCATCAATGCCTGCAATAGCTGGCGTGCGTTTTGGAAATCACCCCGCCACAGCAAGGCAGTCCCTGCACAAGCATGGCGGTAGGCGGTATCGGCAGACAAAGTGTCATCGGCCAAGAGTACGCGCTTGGGAGCGGGTGCCCCGCTCTCGGAACGCCAGCGCGCTGTGCGCACCTCGCCCTGTTCGTTCCATTCGATCATGGTGGCTTTCTGTAAATTGGATTTCAGTTGAGAGAGCGTTTAAGACGAACTTCTTCGATCTTGACGCCACCCACTACCGCTGTTTTGGCAGTGGACATCTCGCGCTTAAAACCCGCCAACTCATGGAAACGGATGGCTCGCTCATTGCGCAATGGCACCCAAGCGGTGACGTTGGTGCAGCCTTCCTCTTGCAAACCTTCGCGGGCTGCATCCCACAGTGCCAAACCGACACCCTGGTTCCAATGGCTAGGGGCCGCATAGATGGCCCAGATTTCACCCGTGGTAGGGCGGGACTTTTCATCGCGGGAGCGGTCATAGCCGACAAAACCAACGATCTTGTCATCTTCCACTGCCACTTGAACCTGTGGCTCACAGTACTCGATGGCTTCACGCCAGTAGGCCTGGCGTTTTTCCACCGACATGGTTTTGAGATGCTCATCAGGAATCAAACCCTTGTAGACCGCTTGGGCCGACAGGGTATGGAGTTGGGCAATGGCTTTGGCATCGCGAAGCGTAGCGGGACGTACCTGGAGGGACATGAAAAAACCGAACGAAAACAGGAAAAAATCAAAAGGAGCGGCATTGTCGCCGCAAATGGATTTTCAGCGGTAGTGATCAGAACGATCACCAAAGCATTCGAGGGCAGTTCAAGGCGGTAAATGTTGCCAGTAACGCGGCTGCAATGCACGTTCACAATGCACCATGTCCGGCTGTTCAGAAGACCAATGGGCTGCGCCACAACGCACAGAATCGACCAAGGTAATACCACGCTCTTGCAGGCGATCAACCACCTCGGCTGCCGGATGGCCGAAACGGTTGCGGTAGCCCGTCTGTGCCCAGGCACTGCGGGGCTGCACAGCATCCAAAAATGCGGCACTGGAGGATGTCTTGCTACCGTGGTGTGGCAGCAACAATACATCGGCACGCAACACAGCGTGTTGTGCCAACAAAGTCTGCTCTTGGGCCGTTTCGATATCACCGGGTAACAAGGCCGCCACACCCTTTGCAGCCACAATGCGCAAGACGCAACTTTGGGCATTGGTGCTGCTGAGCGCCTTGCGTGCGCCCACAGCAGCGGTAGCCGGCTCAACCGGCGAGGGATGCAAGACCAAAAATTCGACACCATCCCAATGCCAGCGTTGGCCTGCCACACAGGCAGTGACAGGGCGCAAGGCCTGCAAATGAGGCTCCGCAGTGACAGAACCCAGCAACTGCGCCTGAGACTGCGCCTTGAGCACAGCGACCGCACCGCCAGCATGGTCACTGTCACGGTGGCTGAGCAGCAGGGTGTCAAGGTGCTCACCCTGCGCCCGCAGCAGCGGCACCAGCACCCTGCTACCGGCATCACTACCCGTGCTGGTGCGTGGCCCCGCATCGTAGAGCAAGGTACGGCTGGCTGTGCGTACCAGCACCGCCGACCCTTGGCCCACATCCACGGCCAGCAACTCAAACTGCCCCGGTGCCGGACGTGGCGGCTGCCAGAAAAACACTGGAATCAGCAAGGGCAACCCCAACAAACGCACCGGCCACGGCCAAGACAAGGCCAGCAAGGCCCCCCCCGCCACAGCGGCGATGCCTGCCCACAACGGGGCAATGGGCAGCCACAATGTAGCCCAAGGCACAGCGGCAAACCACTCTAAGCAAACCACCATCGCCTGCACGGCCATGCCTGCCAACTGCCACAGCGGTGCCCACACCACCCCCAAAAAGGCCAACGGCGTGACTACCAAGGTGACCCACGGAATGGCCCACAGATTGGCAACAAACCCCACCAACGACACCTGACCAAACATCAGCAAGCCCAGTGGAGTCAGGGCCAGCGTGACCACCCACTGCTCGCGCAGCATCGCCAAAAAACGGCCCACGATACTGGGTGCCTCTGATGCGCCAGCGCCTGGATCGCTGGCAAACAAAATACCCACCGCCACAAAACTGAGCCAAAACCCCGGCTGCCACAGTGCCCACGGGTCGGGCAGCACCACTGCAGCACAAGTCAGCAACCAAACCTGTGGCCACGGCCAGCGCAGCCCCCACAAGCGCAGCAGCGCCACGGCACACAACATAGAGATGGTGCGTTGCGCCGGAATCCCCCAACCACTGAACAAAGCATAGGCCGCCGCCAGCAGAGCGCCCCCCACCAGTGCCGCAGAAGGCGCCGGCACCATGAGGCACAGGCGCGAGGAGCGCCGCCACAGCCCCCGCATCAATGCCGCCGCCAGCCAAGCAAACAAGGTAATGTGCAGCCCGGAAATGCTCATCAGGTGTGACACCCCGGTGGTACGAAACAAGTCCCAATCTGTACGCTCAATCGCCCGCTGGTCTCCGGTCACCAAGGCGGCCACCACGCCAGCCACTCGCTGGTCAGCAGCATCGGCAGGCTTGGGGGCAGCCAATTGCAGCATGATGGCGTCGCGCACTTGTTGGCGGATTTGTTCTACGGGATGCTGGTAGGTGGCCGCCAGCCGCTGCGGAGCCGGGTCTTTTTTGCTAATGCGCACATCACCCACGGCTTGCACATCCTGCTCCCATGCCCAGAGTTCATAATCAAAGCCGTGTGGATTGCGCAGGCCATGCGGTGCTTTGAGGCGCACTGTCATTTGCCAACGCTCGCCGGGGCGCACCACGGTATCGGCTTCGGTACTGGAGTGCTGTGGGCGGTGGTACCAACCCACATCTATCAATTGGGGCAGGTGCACCTTTTGGCCCGCCAGAGTGGCCGACTCCACCGCCAGCCGCAGACGCTGCCCACCCTCTAAGGGCTGGGACATGGCCGTGACCATGCCAGTCACACGCAGGTCATGGCCTTCCAGAGCCGGGTTGAGTGCCTGCGCAGCAAACTGGGTGGCACGCCACCCCGTCACAGAAAACAACAGCAACGCTGCTGCCAAAGCACAGAGCAGACTGGTGCACCAAGCGCAGCGTCTGACAGGCCAACGCCGGGCACGCCACACCACCCACAGCAACACCACACCCACCAAGCCCAAAACGCCATACCACTGTGGCGACCAGAGTTGGGCTTGGCCCACTTGCACACCCGCCCCTCCCAGAGCACCCAGCAACAGCACCGGAAAATGCCAAGGCCATGCGCGGGCACGATCGTCTGCCATCGGGTTGGGCAACACTGCAATGGGCGGAGTAGATGGTGCATTCATGGCGGGCCTCATCGTACTGCCCTGCCTATGGCACTGGGGCTGTGCCACACTGGTAAACCTGTTTCTAACCCCTTTTTTGTAAGGAATTTTTATGAGCGTTTACGACAAACTGCAAGCCCTGAACATCACCCTGCCTCCCGCAGCCACACCAGCGGCCACCTATGTGCCCTATGTGCAAAGCGGTAACATGCTTTTTCTGAGCGGCCATATCGCACGCAAAGACGGTCAAGTCTGGGCCGCCCAATTTGGCCGCAACATTGGCACCGAAGAGGGCAAACTAGCAGCCCGTGCTGTGGCCATTGATCTGCTTGGCACTTTGCATGCTGCCACCGGAGATCTGAACAAGATTGCCCGCATCGTCAAGGTCATGAGTCTGGTCAACTCTACCGCCGACTTTACCGAACAGCACCTGGTCACCAACGGCTGCTCTGAACTACTGGGCGAAGTGTTCGGTGCCAAAGGCGTACATGCCCGTAGCGCCTTTGGCGTAGCCCAGGTTCCGCTGGGCGCCTGCGTAGAGATCGAGCTGATTGCCGAACTGGCTTAAGGCCTGCCCTCCCCCCGCTGCTCAAGCGGCCAATCGTGGTGCCTGCGATTTCTGCCCGCTGGTATTGAACACCGACAGCACCCGCGCCAAATGGTCGGCCTGCTCACGCAGGCTTTGTGCAGCGGCAGCACTCTCCTCGACCAATGCGGCATTCTGCTGCGTCATTTGATCGAGGCTGCCGACCGCATGATTCACTTGGGCAATGCCTGCATTGGCTTGGGTGGCTGCAGTGCTGATCTGGGCAATCATGTCATTGACGCGCTGCACCGCCTGCACGATGTCGTTCATCGTGGTGCCCGCATCCTGAACCAGACGGGAGCCTGCTTCCACCCGATCTACCGAGGCACCAATCAACGCCTTGATTTCTTTGGCAGCTTGTGCACTGCGGCCCGCCAAGCTGCGCACTTCGCTGGCGACCACCGCAAAGCCTCGCCCTTGCTCACCAGCGCGTGCCGCCTCCACCGCAGCATTGAGCGCCAAAATATTGGTCTGAAAGGCAATCCCATCAATCACACCGATGATGTCGGAAATCTTGCGGCTACTGTGGTTGATCTCCTCCATCGTCGACACCACATGGGCGACCATCTCTCCACCCCGGCGTGCCACATCCGAAGCCCCCGCAGCCAAACGGCTGGCCTCTTGGGCGCTGCTGGCGCTGTGCTCTACCGTGCCCGCAAACTGCTCCATAGAGGCTGCCGTCTTTTGCAAATCACTGGAAGTCTGCTCCGTACGCATAGACAAGTCTTGGTTGCCCATCGCAATCTCGGCACTGGCGGTCGCAATATTGCTGGCACTGTTGCGCACCTGCTGCACCACCTGCGCTAAAGACTGACCCATCGCCTGCAATGAGCGCAACAAAGCACCAAACTCATCTTGGCGCGCCACCTGCACTGACGCAGTCAAATCGCCTTGGGCAATCTGCTCTGCCAGCGACACCGCCTGTGCCAAAGAATGCTGCATATGCCGAATCAGCATCTGCGCCCCCACCACCATAGCCCCCATAATCAACAACAACGCCACCCCCACCATCTGCAAGGTTTGACGCCGGGCCTGCGATTGATCTTTCTGCCAAGTGTGCAGTGCATCCCGTTGCAATTGCACAAAGTCTTTCAGGGTCTGTAAATAGGCGGCAGTAGCGGGGTTGTAGGACTGTGCAATCAGCGCAACCGCCTGGTCACGCTCTCCCTGCGCTTTGAGCTGGCGTGCTTTGGCCCGCAGATCCAGCATGGTCTTGCGCGCAGCGCCCACCTTGCCCATCTGCTCCCTGTCTACGGTGCGCAGATCCATGGCCTCCAGCGACTTCTGCAATTGGGAGATCTGTGCGGACGTAGCTGCAATGGTGTCTTTGAACGTCTCTTCTACCACAGGCTCACTGCTGGTGATGATGGCCTGCGTGCGAACTGCATTGGTTTCTGTCAGTCCCATCCAGCGGGTAGCCGTGTCCAATCGTGCCCCCAACTCTGCCGTCATGGCATCGTCTTGGGCCTGCTGCTGCATAACATGGCGTCCAATCAACCCCATCGCCAACAGCATCAGGATGACCACGGCCCCCACCGTCCACCAGAGTTGGTGTGCAATTTGCGATGTTTTGTTCATGTTGCCCCCTTTTTATTGCATCTTCTGTGCTTACAGGTGCCGGGTGACGCTGGTGGGTTTGAAGCCAAAATTGGCCTCTTTGCCCTTGCGGCCACGCGGTGCCAAGGCGCTATTGAGGCTGCGCAGTTCCAAAACCTCTTCTCGCGCTCGGCCACCACGCCCTATGCCATTGACCCGTACGCTCAGTGTATAGGCAGCTACTCCGACCAGTTGATCTGACCCCTCCAAGGCCATCAGCATCAAGCCACGCCCGCCCCGCTCCAAAGGCTTAAGCTCTTGGAGGCTCAGCGTCAAAATCCGCCCACCACTGGACACACAGGCCGCATGGGTGGCAGCCGTCAACGGCTGGCTGGCACTGCTGTGTGCCACATGCGAAGGCGCGCAAACAGTTTCACCCTCGGCCAAGGTGATAAAGGCTTTGCCACCTTTGTTGCGTGCCACCAAGTTATCCACTTGGGCCAAGAAACCATAGCCACCGCTGCTGGCCAGCAACAATTGCGCTTGGGCGGGGCCAGCAAAGTAATGCGCGATCTGTGTGCCCGCTTCTAGCTCGATCAGCGTGGTCACGGGCTGACCATCACCACGTCCACCGGGCAATTGCGCCACCGGCACCGAATACACCCGGCCATTGCTACCAAATACGACCAGCGTATCCACCGTGCGGCATTCAAAGGTGGCATGCAGACCATCACCCGCCTTGAAAGCAAAGCTGCCCGCCTCATGACCATGCCCGTTGCGGGTACGCACCCACCCTTTTTCTGACACCACGACCGTCACCGGCTCATCCACCACCTTGACTTCCACCACGGCCTTTTTCTCGGCCTGTATCAGGGTGCGGCGGGCATCAGCAAATTGTTTGGCATCTTGCTCCACCTCACGCGCCATCAGGCGGCGCAGCGTGGCTGGGCTGCCCAGAATGTCTTCGAGCTTGCCTTGACTGTCGCGCAGCTCTTGCAGCTCTTGCTCAATTTTGATGGCTTCAAGCCGAGCCAACTGGCGCAGGCGGATTTCGAGGATGTCGTCCGTTTGGCGCTCACTCAGGGCAAAACGGGCCACCAAAGCAGCTTTGGGCTCATCAGACTCGCGGATGATGCCAATCACTTCATCAATGTGCAGCAATACCGTGTGCCGCCCTTCCAGAATATGGATACGGTCGAGCACCTTGTCCAGCCGGTGCTGGCTGCGCCGGGTGATAGTGCTTTGGCGAAAAGCAATCCATTCTTCCAACATCCGGCGCAGTGATTTTTGCACTGGCTTGCCATCCAAGCCCACCATCGTCAGATTAATAGGTGCTGAAGTCTCTAAGCTGGTGTGCGCCAGCAACGCCGTAATCAATTCTTGTTGAGGTGTTTTGCCAGTTTTTGGCTCAAACACCAACCGCACGGCGGCGTCTTTGCTCGACTCGTCGCGCACGCTGTCGAGCACTGCCAAAATGCTGGCCTTGAGCTGGGTTTGTTCTTGGCTCAAGGCTTTTTTGCCCGCCTTGACCTTGGGGTTGGTCAGCTCTTCAATTTCTTCCAGCACTTTTTGCGCACTCACGCTGGGGGGCAACTCTGTCACCACCAATTGCCATTGGCCGCGTGCCAAGTCCTCTATTTTCCAGCGGGCGCGCACTTTCAGGCTGCCACGCCCGGTGCGATACGCATCAGCAATATCACTGGCACTGCTGATGATCTGGCCGCCACCGGGGTAGTCGGGGCCGGGGATCAGGGTTTGCAACTCGTCAGCCGAGAGTTGCGGATTCTTGATGAGTGCCACACAGGCATCGGCCACTTCACGCAGATTGTGGCTAGGAATTTCTGTCGCCAATCCCACCGCAATGCCACTGGCCCCATTGAGCAAGGCAAAGGGCAGGCGCGCAGGCAACTGGTGCGGCTCGACGGTGGAGCCATCGTAGTTGGGAATGAAATCCACCGTGCCCTCGTCAATCTCATCGAGCAACAGGCGGGTAATTTTGGACAAGCGGGCCTCGGTGTAGCGCATAGCTGCCGCACCATCGCCATCACGGCTGCCAAAATTGCCTTGACCATCAATCAATGGGTAACGCTGGGCAAAGTCTTGCGCCATACGCACCAAGGCATCGTAGGCCGACTGGTCGCCATGCGGGTGAAAGCGCCCCAGGACATCGCCCACCACACGGGCGCTTTTCACGGGTTTGGGAGCTACGTTGCCGGTGGGGCCAGAGTAGCTCAGGCCCATGCGGTCCATTGCGTACAAGATGCGCCGCTGCACCGGCTTCAAGCCATCGCAAACATCGGGCAACGCCCGGCCTTTGACCACGCTCAGGGCATATTCCAAATAAGCCCGTTGGGCATAACCGCCTAAGCTTTCAGGGTGGTCAGTGGCGGAAACGGGCAGGGCAATGGGAGTCAGAAGATCAGAAATCATGTTGTGTGTTGCGCCTATATATCCACGTCCACGCTGTCGCCGTGCAATTCCATCAGCTCACGGCGCGAGGCGGCCTCGCCCTTGCCCATCAGTTTGCTCATCAAAGCTTCAGTGGTAACAAAATCCAATGCCCCCAGATGCACTGGCATCAAACGTCGGGTATCGGGGTTGAGGGTGGTTTCCCAGAGCTGGTCGGCGTTCATCTCTCCCAAGCCCTTAAAGCGGCTGATGGTGCATTTATCGCGGGGCACGCCTTCTTTGGCGCATTTATCCAAAATTGCGGTCAACTCGCCTTCATCCAGCGCATACAACTTGCTGGCCGGTTTTTTGCCCCGCGCTGGCACATCCACCCGAAACAATGGTGGCCGCGCCACAAACACATGGCCGGTATCAATCAGTTTAGGGAAATGCCGGAAAAACAGCGTCAGCAACAGCACTTGGATGTGCGATCCATCCACATCAGCATCCGACAAAATGCAAATCTTGCCGTAACGTAAGCCAGACAAATCTGGCTCGTCTTGTGGGCCATGCGGGTCCACGCCAATCGCCACCGCAATGTCGTGGATTTCATTGTTGGCAAACAACCGATCGCGCTCTACCTCCCAAGTGTTCAGCACCTTGCCACGCAGTGGCAGCACAGCTTGGTTTTCTTTGTCACGGCCCATTTTGGCACTGCCCCCAGCGGAGTCGCCCTCTACCAAAAACAGCTCGTTGTACGCAGTGTCGCGGCTTTCACAATCGGTGAGCTTGCCCGGCAACACAGCCACGCCGGAGCCTTTGCGCTTTTCTACCTTTTGCCCGGCACGTTGGCGTGTTTGCGCCGCTTTGATCGCCAACTCGGCCAGTTTTTTACCGTATTCAACGTGCTCGTGCAGCCACAGCTCTAACGCCGGGCGCACAAAGCCCGACACCAAACGCACCGCATCGCGCGAGTTCAGCCGCTCTTTGATTTGGCCTTGGAACTGGGGGTCGAGCACCTTGGCACTGAGCACATAGCTGGCACGGGCAAACACATCTTCGGGCATCAACTTCACGCCTTTGGGCAACAGGCTGTGCAGTTCAATAAAGCCCTTTACGGCTTGGAACAGACCATCGCGCAAACCAGACTCGTGCGTGCCACCAGCACTGGTCGGAATCAAGTTCACATAGCTCTCGCGCACGGGTGCGCCTTCGTCGGTAAAGGCCACGGCCCATGCTGCGCCTTCGCCTTCGGCAAAGCTGTCGTGGCTGCTGTCGGCAAAACCTTGGCCCTCCCACAGCGGGATCACCGGGTCGGCCACCAACGTTTGCATCAGGTAGTCACGCAAGCCGCCTTTGTATTGCCAAGTTTGGTGATCGCGGCTTTTTTCGTTGGCGAGCGTCACCGTCACACCCGGCATCAGCACGGCTTTGCTGCGCAGCAAATGCACCAATTCACCCATGGGCAACTGGCTGGATTCAAAATATTGGGCATCGGGCCACACACGCACCGTGGTGCCCTGCTTGCGCTCTCCGGCCTGTAAGGGGCGCACTTGCAAGGGTTCGACCACATCGCCCCCAGCAAAAGCCAACTGCGCCATTTGGCCTTCACGATGACTGGTCACTTCCAACCGGGTGGAGAGGGCATTGGTCACGCTCACACCCACACCATGCAAGCCACCAGAAAAGCTATAAGCCCCACCCTGGCCTTTGTCAAATTTTCCACCCGCGTGCAGGCGGGTAAACACCAACTCCACCACAGGGGCATTTTCTTCGGGGTGCAGGCCAAACGGAATGCCCCGGCCATCGTCCTCAATGCTGACCGAGCCGTCGAGGTGCAGACTCACTTTGATTTTTTTTCCATACCCGGCCAAGGCCTCATCGGCGGCGTTGTCTAACACCTCCTGCACGATGTGCAGCGGGTTGTCAGTGCGGGTATACATGCCGGGGCGCTGCTTGACAGGTTCTAGCCCCTTGAGCACACGGATCGAACTTTCAGAATATTCAGGAAGGGAGGTAGAAATAGGTTTGGCTGGCATGGGCGCGGATTCTAGGGGGTGGCGTCTCCAGCAGAATAATGCCCTTGCCATTACAGTTGTCCGATGTCTTCTCCACCGTCTCCACACAAACTCTCCATGTTCCAGGTGCTGGCCTGTGGTGCTGCCATCGTGACCTTATCGATGGGCATACGCCACGGCTTTGGCCTATGGCTGCAACCCATCACGCAAGAGATGGGCTGGACACGCCAATCTTTTGCACTGGCCATGGCTATACAGAATTTATCCTGGGGCGTGATTGGCGTTTTCATGGGCATGGCTGCCGACCGCTTTGGGGCTTTCAAGGTGCTGGCAGGCTGCGCGCTGCTGTATGCGCTGGGGCTGGCAGGCATGGCTTGGTCACCCAACACCACGGTGTTTGCCCTCACGGCTGGGGTGCTGATTGGTGCGGCGCAAGCGGGCACCACCTATGCCGTGATTTATGGCGTGCTGGGCCGCCAAATTGCCCCCGACAAACGCTCTTGGGCCATGGGTGTGGCCGCTGCCGCAGGCTCCTTCGGGCAGTTTTTGATGGTGCCAGTAGAAGGCTTCTTGCTCAATACCTTGGGCTGGCAGCAATCTCTCTTGGCGCTGGGGGTCATGGTGCTGTTTATCATGCCACTGGCACTGGGCCTGCGAGAGCCGGGCTTTCAGGGCAGCGCACCAGCACACCGGGGGCAAAGCATTGGCCAAGCCCTGAGCGAGGCTTTGCGTTACCCCAGCTTTTTGTTTTTGACCGCCTCTTATTTTGTCTGTGGCTTTCAGGTGGTGTTTATTGGTGTGCACATGCCCAGCTACCTGCGCGATCATGGCCTCTCGCCCGAGGTGGGTAGCCACGCATTGGCACTGATTGGCCTGTTCAATGTGGTTGGCTCTTACCTGACCGGCAGTCTGGGCCAGCGCCTGCCCAAACGCTACATTCTGGCTACTATTTATTTCACACGTTCGGTGGCCATTGTGTTGTTTTTGTGGGCGCCACTGTCGCCTTGGTCGGTGTATTTGTTCTCGGCGGTGATGGGCGCTTTGTGGCTGTCTACCGTACCTCCCACCAATGCCACGGTAGCCCAAATCTTTGGCGTGCAGCATTTGTCCATGCTGGGAGGGTTTGTATTCTTTAGCCACCAACTGGGCAGCTTCATGGGTGTCTGGTTGGGTGGTTACCTGTACGACCAAACGGGCAATTACAACATCGTCTGGATGATTTCTATCGTGCTTGGGGTGTTGGCTGCTTTGGCCAGCTTACCGATCAAAGAGCAGTCCATCCAACGCCCAGCCATGCAGGGAGCTTGAACCATGCCCACATCCTCCATCACACCACGGCCCCAACCCTCTTGGCAACGAGGGCTGGCCGTCAGTGCTGCCATACTGGTGCTGCTGGCTGTATTTGCCCTCTATACCCAGCCCAGCTTTATGGTACTGCTGGCCGATCAGGTTTGGTCGTGCTTCTAACCCAACGCGCCCCACTGTCGGCCTGCCCTGCCTCTAGTTAGAATGCCCTTTTACCCGTTTACCACTGCGGACATGACCACTTCCAGCGTCTCCCTCACCGGCAGCATCGTCGCCCTCGTCACCCCCATGCACGAAGACGGTAGCGTCGATTACCCCACCCTGCGTCAACTCATCGACTGGCATATTGCCGAAGGCACCGACTGCATTGGTGTGGTTGGCACCACGGGCGAGTCACCCACCGTCAACGTGCAAGAGCACTGCGAAATCATCCGCGTGGCGGTAGAGCAAGCAGCCAAGCGCGTGCCCATCATGGCCGGTTGCGGTGCCAACTCCACGGCCGAGGCCATTGAGCTGGCCCGCTTTGCCAAAAGCGTGGGTGCCGACAGCC
The DNA here is from genome assembly GCF_042652905.1 of Giesbergeria sinuosa. Lineage (NCBI taxonomy): Bacteria > Pseudomonadati > Pseudomonadota > Betaproteobacteria > Burkholderiales > Comamonadaceae > Giesbergeria > Giesbergeria sinuosa. The sequence continues at coordinate 70,119 of NZ_JBHSHJ010000015.1, forward strand.
AACTGCAAGTGGTGCCCTACTACAACAAGCCCACCCAAGAGGGCCAATACCAACATTTCAAGGCCATTGCCGAGGCCACAGGCGACTTGCCCATTATTTTGTACAACGTGCCCGGCCGCTCGGTGGCCGATATGCAGCACGACACCGTGCTACGCCTGGCCCAAGTGCCGGGTATCATTGGTATCAAAGAAGCCACCGGCAATATCGAACGAGCACAATGGCTGATTCGTGATGTACCCCAAGGCTTTGGCGTTTACTCAGGAGACGATCCCACCGCCGTGGCGCTGATGCTGTGCGGTGGTCACGGCAATATCAGTGTCACAGCCAACGTGGCTCCACGCCTGATGCACGAGCTGTGCGCCGCGGCACGGGCAGGCAATATCAGCCGTGCCATGGAAATCCAATTCCAGCTGATGCCCGTACACAAGCACCTGTTTGTCGAGGCCAACCCCATCCCCGTCAAGTGGGCCATGCAACGCATGGGCCTGTGCGGTGGCACGTTGCGCCTGCCCATGACGACACTCAGCGCCAGCAACGAAGCAGTGGTAGAAGCCGCCCTGCGCAGCGCCCATCTGCTCTAAGCCCCGCGTGCCAGTCAAGTGCCTGTCTGTCTTTTTGAGGATTCCGTGAAACCAACCCCTATTGCACGACTGGGCCTGCTGGGCCTGACCATTGCGCTGTCTGCATGTTCTGCACTGGAAAGCGACAAAATCAACTACAAGAGTGCCACCAAGGCAGCCACGCTGGAGGTGCCGCCTGACTTGCAACAGCTCTCACGCGATACCCGTTATGCAACACCGGGCGGTGTGGTGTCGGCCAACGCCTTGCAAGCCAACCAAACTGCACTGCCTGTAGGCTCCACCACGGCCATCAACAATCTGGGGGATGTCCGCATTGAACGGGCAGGCAACCAACGTTGGCTGGTGGTCAACCGTCCGGCTGAGCAGCTTTGGGATCCGGTGCGGGAGTTCTGGCTAGAAAACGGCTTTGTGTTGGTCTTAGACCAAGCCAAAGTAGGCATCATGGAGACCGACTGGGCAGAGAACCGCGCCAAGATTCCGCAGGATTTCATTCGCTCCACGCTGGGCAAGGTGCTGGACGCTGTCTATTCCACAGGAGAGCGAGACAAATTCCGCATCCGGCTAGAACGCAACGCCAGCGGTGGCACCGAAATCTATGTCAGCCACCGTGGCATGATCGAGGTCTATACCAGCAGCAGCAAAGATGCCACGCGCTGGCAACCCCGCCCTACCGATCCCGAGCTAGAGACCGAATTTTTGCGCCGCATGATGGTCAAACTCGGTGCCAGCAAAGAGCAAGCCCAAGCCGTGACAGCCGCCACTGTGCCGCCCACCCCAGCAGCACGCATAGAAACTGCCAACAACACCTTGGTATTGCAACTGAACGAAGGTTTTGACAGGGCATGGCGTCGTGTAGGGTTGGCACTGGATCGCACGGGCTTCACCGTAGAAGACCGCGACCGCAGCCAAGGCGTGTACTTTGTCCGCTATGTGCCCGCCAATGCAAACAAGCAAGAGCCTGGCTTCTTCAGCAAGCTCTTCAACAGCACACCCACCATCACCCCAGAAAAATACCGGATTGTGGTGCGCAGCGAAGGCGATGCCTCTGCCATCTCGGTGCTCAATGCCAGCGGAGCCGCCGACACATCGACCAGCGCCGCCAGCATTGTGCGGGTGCTGGCAGACGAACTGAAGTAACAACCCCTCCGTCCTGCGGGACGGAATAAAAAAAGCCCCGTTGCGTTAGCACGGGGCTTGAACTTGTCCGGGGACACCCCCCGGATCAAAGCCGATTACTTGGCGGCAGCGGGTGCAGCAGCAGGAGCAGCGGCGGCAGCAGCTGCATCAGCAGCAGCCTTGGCTGCGTCAGCAGCGGCAGGGGCTGCAGCAGCAGCGGCGTCAGCAGCTGCCTTGACTGCGTCAGCAGCGGCGGGGGCTGCAGCGGCTGCGTCAGCAGCAGCAGGAGCGGCGGCGGCAGGAGCTGCAGCGGCGGCGTCAGCAGCAGGAGCGGCGGCAGGGGCTGCAGGAGCAGCAGCGGGTGCCTCTACAGGAGCGGGAGCAGGTGCAGGAGCGGGAGTTTCTTTTTTGCCGCAGGCAGCCAAAGCGGCAGCAGCAATCAGCGAAGCGATGACGAGGGTCTTGTTCATTTCAGGTTTCCTAGTTGGACAGTCAAAAACGGGTTTGCCACCACGTCAGGCTTGGCGCAGCCAGCTACGCTTTGGCAAATGGACGCAAGAAATTTTGCGCCTGCTTACTTAATCACAATCCACGATTATATTGGGATTCCGTCAATACTGGCTAACGCTAACACATAGCCCCACACCCAAGGCGTTGCAACAATCAGACAGTCTGAGGCGAGAGTAGCTTCCATTTTCCTTACAGCCCCAAGGTCGTTGCAGGAAATCCGGGCGCACTCTTATTGTGCAGCCATTCGTTCAAGGTCTCGCGCAGCAAGACCCGGCGCTCGGGCTCTGTCCCAGTCACCCCCATACAACGCTCTGGATCAAGGCGCTGCAACACCCAGCTCGGTGACCAGATCGTACTGGGCAGATCCAGACGATCAGCCGCAGGACTGCGACGGCACGTCAGAAGATGATCCCAAGTGCGGCGCCACTGAACAAACCGGGCATGGCGGCGCACCAGTTCGTCATAGTTACAGGCCAGCAAGGTCATGCGCCGACCACTGCCCGCCCATGCCTGCAAAGACTCCACCACCGCCCGCTCACCCAAGGGCCAATCATGAAAATCGGCATCACTGAGGATGATCTCGCGCCAGCCTTGGGCAGCTGCGGCGGCCAGTGCATCGCGCACCAACTGCTGGAATGCCTCACGCCCCTGAAAACGGCCCTGAGGCAAAAAATCCGCAGATGTGTCCACCATATCAACGCTCAGAATTTGCAGGCTGGGCATGCAGCCAACCGGCATCACACCAAGAGGACAACAGTTCTAACGCATCGTCACTGGCACGGGCCAGCGCACGGGCATCGAGCGCACGGCCATTGGCTAACTGGCGCATCAGTTGCGCATCTTCGCCTGCGGCGCGGTAACTCTCACCATTGATGAAAACATGGTCGGCGTCATACATCATGCGGGTGCGCCGATCCAGCACTACCTGTTCCAACATGACCCCTTCTGGCCCTGGTTCAAACCAAACATTGGACTTCGGTTCAGTGAGGTACTCTCCCAAGGCACGTTCTAGGGCACGCGGCTGCTGTAAAGCCCATTCCAGTGCCTGACGGGCAAAGTCATGCAAGGCTGGGGGAATTTCTGCGGCCTCGGCCACGGCAACCTGTTGCGGATCACGGTAAAGCTGTTGATCTTGCTCGCCCTCATCCTCATCGGCCAGACGCACCAGCAGCTCTTGCGCCAAATTGACGCGCTCTGGCACACGAAAACCGACCGAATAGGTCATACAGTCGCCGCCCTCCGCAATGCCATCGTGTGCCCAACCGGGTGGCAGATAGAGCATGTCGCCCGGCTCCAACACATATTCTTCCTCTGGCTCAAACTGGGCCAGAATTTTCATGGGCACATCGTCACGCAACGTCAGATTTTTCTGGCGGCCAATGCGCCAACGGCGGCGTCCCTGGGCCTGAAGCAAGAACACGTCATAACTGTCAAAATGCGGCCCTACGCCACCACCATCGGTGGCATAGCTGATCATCAAATCATCCAACCGCGCATCGGGCACAAAACGGAATTGCTGCATCAGTGCGTGAATGGCATCGTGGTGCAAATCCACCCCCTGCACCAACAAAGTCCAGTGGGGACGTTGCAAAGGTGGCAAAGCCCGCCGTGATAGCGGGCCATGCCGCAGCGACCAAACACCTTCGACCTGTTGCACCAAACGCGACTCCACGCCCTCTTGGGCAGCCAGCGCAAACAATGCAGGGCGTGACAGCGGTGCCTTGAAACCAGCAATGGCTTGGCGTACCAATAAGGGCTTTTTCTGCCAATGACGACGCATGAACTGTGCAGGCGTCAGGCCAGCCAACAAGGCGAGGGGTTGCTTGGTATCCATGACAAAAATTCCGGCCCGGCAAAGGGCCTGTTGGTCAAACTGCGACAATTCTCCTATGGAAATCACCGAACAATGCGTAGTCGCACTCACCTGGACCCTGACCGACACCCTTGGCGAAGAGCTGGATGTATTGGAGGAACCCGTAGAATTTTTGGTGGGGGGCGATGATTTGCTGACCCGAATCGAAGAAGCCCTGCAAGGGTACAGCACAGGCGCAACACTGTCGCTGCACATCGAACCAGAAGAAGCGTTTGGCGACTTCAATGACCAATTGCTCTTTTTAGAGCCACGCAGCCTCTTTCCCACAGAAACAGAAGAAGGCATGGTGTTTGAAGGCCATGCTCTGCCCCCCGGCTGCAACCCCGATATGCCACACGATGCCATCTACACGGTGGCCGAGCTGTACCCCGACCATGTGGTGTTGGACGGCAACCACCCCTTGGCCGGAATCGCCATTCGGCTGCACCTGAAAGTTTGTGGCGTGCGTGAGGCCACGGAAGAAGAAATCGGCAGCGGCACCGCCGGAACTGGTTTTTTCCGCATTCAACCGCCAGCCCCTAACCAGCCCTTACTGCACTAGCACCGTGGGCAGGCACTGGCCTGCCCAACGCGCTCAATAGCGGGAAATCTGCCCTTGGTAGACCCGCACCCGATCGCCGGTACGCAAATCGCCCGGCGAAGGCACATCGTAGGAACGGGAACCGCCCCGATCCATGCGCAGGGTAATACGATAGCTGCGGGCATAGCCACCGCCACCAGAACGCTCCTCAATGGCATTGCCTACCACGGCACCGCCCACCACCCCTGCGGCAGTGGCTACCGCACGGCCACCACCGTGACCAATCTGGTTGCCCAACACGCCACCAATCACGGCGCCAGCCACCGCGCCAGCCCCAGAGGTCTGCCGTTGGTGTGATTGCAACACGTCAATTCGCGTGACATGGGCATATTCCGTACCCCGCGGAGCAGCGGCTGGACGACTCTGGTAGGCACCGCTGCTGGCATAAACCGGCTGTGGTGCAGGTTGCTGGGTGGCACAGGCCGTCAAGACAGCACAGGCAATCACAGAGACAGCGCCGGTAGTACAGCGCAAAAAACTTGGCATGGTTCAACAAACTCCTGAAAAATGTGGCGTTCAAGCCGTGCCGGTGGAGCCATAACCGCCCTCACCACGCACACTGTTGGCAGCAAATTCCTGCACAACCTGAAACTGTGCCTGCACCACGGGCACGATCACCAATTGTGCCAACCGCTCCATTGGCTCCACGGTGAAAGGCACGCTGCTGCGGTTCCAAGCACTGATCATCAGTTGACCTTGGTAATCGCTATCGATCAAACCGACCAAATTGCCCAGCACAATGCCATGTTTATGCCCCAGCCCTGAGCGCGGCAAAATCAACCCGGCATAACCCGGATCACACAAATGAATAGCCAGCCCAGTAGGCACCAATTGCCAAGCATTAGGCTCTAAGGTCAGGGGCGCATCCAGACAGGCACGCAAATCCAAACCGGCACTGCCGGGGGTAGCGTAAGCGGGCAGTTGCTCTGCCATGCGTGCATCCACAATTTTGACGTCAATTTTCAATTTTTTCTTTCATGGTGACGCCGTTGCGCCAAAGAACGGATTTCTTGTTGGAGTCGCTGTAAACCAGAACGGGCTATATCAGAGGCAGGTGCTTGGTCAGACAAAGCCGCCAGCGCCCGTCCCCCAGCAAACCAGACGGCAACCATCAGTATCAGCAAAGGCACCGAGCCATGATCAAGCAACAGCCAAGCCGCCAAATGGGCCAGTGTCAACCAAAGCAGAACGGTACGCCCCTTGTGCAACGCCGAGAGTACCGCAGCCCATTGGGTGGCTAACGGCAATGTGGGTTGCGCAGTAGTGGTGGTTGCTTTGGAGGCTTTGACCGAGGAGGCAGTGCTGCTTGTGGAAGGCGCTTGCGGGCTGGCAGTCGGTGGTGGTGCAGCCGTGGTCAAGTGCTCTAAATAGCGCACAAAGTCACCGTTGGGTGGTGTGTCCCAGTTGTTTTGGTAAGGGTTGAGGGACATCAGTGACCTCCAGCAATAGCTTTAAACCGCTTTGGAATCCAAGGGCAGGCGCTGAGCAATCTCCACAACCAACTGCTGTGCCAACTCCCGCTTGGAAGCATGGGGCAGTTCGCGGTGGCCTGCCGCATCCACCAACAACAACGCATTGTCATCGCGGCCAAAGGTGGCTGGGCCAATATTACCCACCAGCAACGGCACGCCTTTGCGCTCCCGCTTGGCCGTAGCGTGTTGCAGCAAATCATGGCTTTCAGCGGCAAAACCCACGCAAAATAAGTCGCCAGTCTGCGCCCGCTCCGACTGCGCTACCGTGGCCAGAATATCCGGATTTTCGACAAAAGACAGCCCAGGCACTTCGCCCGAACCATCTTTTTTGATTTTTTGCTGCGAGGAATGGGCCGGACGCCAATCGGCCACAGCAGCAGTAGCGATAAAAACGCTGGCCGCTGGGGCTTGCTGCATCACAGCGTGCAGCATCTCTTGGGCTGATTGCACATGAATACGCTGCACGCCTCTGGGCGTAGGCAAATGCACTGGCCCCGCCACCAAGGTCACTTGGGCACCTGCCTCCTGTGCAGCACGGGCAATGGCAAAACCCATTTTGCCGCTGGAGTGGTTGGTGATGCCGCGCACCGGATCGATGGCTTCAAAGGTCGGGCCTGCAGTGATTAACACCTTGCGGCCTGCGAGGCGCTTGGGCGTAAAAAAGGCAATCACCTCTTCCAACAATTCGGCAGGCTCTAGCATCCGGCCATCGCCAGTCTCGCCGCAAGCCTGGTCGCCGTGGCCTACACCCAGTACCACAGCGCCGTCTTGGGCCACTTGTGCCAAGTTGCGTTGTGTGGCCGGGTGCGCCCACATCTCCCGGTTCATGGCCGGTGCCAGCAGCAACGGCACACGTTCTATCGGGCGGGCCAAACACATCAAACTGAGCAGCTCGTCGGCCCGGCCTTGTACCAACCGAGCGATAAAGTCGGCGCTGCACGGTGCCAACAAAATAGCATCGGCCTCGCGGCTGAGGTTGATATGCGGCATGTTGTTGGCCTCGCGCGCATCCCATTGCGAGCCATACACAGGCCGATTGGACAGCGCCTGCATCGTCACTGGGGTGATGAACTGCGCAGCCGCCTCGGTCATCACCACCTGTACGGTAGCCCCCGCCTTGATCAACAGGCGACACAAGTCCGCCGATTTATAACAAGCCACGCCCCCACTGAGGCCCAGCACAATATGTTTACCAGCAAGCTCTTTCATAGGGGCGCAATTTAGCAGAGACCCCACAGCACAAAGGAGGCCACCTATAATTCCGATTTCCCACCCCCTATAAATGACATGACCAAATTTGTCTTCGTCACCGGCGGTGTGGTGTCTTCCCTGGGCAAGGGAATCGCCTCAGCCTCCCTTGCCGCGATTCTCGAATCGCGGGGCCTCAAAGTCACCCTCATCAAGCTCGACCCTTACATCAACGTCGATCCGGGCACCATGTCGCCATTCCAGCATGGCGAGGTTTTTGTGACCGACGACGGCGCCGAAACCGACCTCGACCTGGGCCACTATGAGCGTTTCATCGAAACGCGCATGAAGAAGTCCAACAACTTCACCACGGGCAAAATTTACCAGTCGGTGCTAGAAAAAGAGCGCCGGGGTGATTACCTCGGCAAGACCGTGCAGGTCATTCCACATGTGACCAACGAGATCCAAGAGTACATCAAACGCGGTGCAGGCATTGGCACGCCCGATGCAGTGGATGTAGCCATCTGCGAAATCGGTGGCACGGTAGGCGATATTGAATCACTGCCCTTCTTAGAGGCCGTGCGCCAATTGAGCCTCAAGCTCGGCCCCAACAACGCCGCTTTTGTCCACCTCACCTACTTGCCTTGGATTGCAGCTGCGGGCGAACTCAAGACCAAGCCCACCCAGCACACCGTGCAAGAGTTGCGCAAAATCGGTATCCAACCCGATGCGCTGCTGTGCCGTGCCGAGCACAAGGTGCCACCCGACGAGCGCGCCAAAATCTCGCTGTTTACCAACGTGCCCGAGTGGGGCGTGATCAGCATGTGGGATGTAGACACCATCTACAAAGTACCGCGCATGTTGCACGAACAGGGCTTGGATGGCCTGATTTGCGACCGTTTGCGCCTGCACACTCCCCCCACCAGCCTCAAACGCTGGGATGCACTGGTCTATGAAACCGAGCATCCGCAAGGCCAAGTCCGGATTGCCATGGTGGGCAAATACGTTGATTTGTCCGACAGCTACAAATCGGTCAATGAGGCACTGCGCCACGCCGGTATGCAAAGCCATGTGCGCGTCAAAATTGACCACATCGACTCCGAAACCATCACCCCTGAGGGCGTAGCCAGCTTGGGGCAGTACGATGCCATTTTGGTGCCCGGTGGTTTTGGTCAACGCGGTGTAGAAGGCAAAATTTGCACAGCCCAATATGCCCGTGAGCACCAAGTGCCCTATCTGGGCATCTGCTTGGGAATGCAAGTGGCTACCATCGAATATGCCCGCCATGTGGCCGGTTTGGCAGGTGCCAACAGCACCGAGTTTGACCCCCAAACCAAGCACCCGGTTATCGCACTCATCACCGAGTGGAAAGATGCTGATGGCAGCATCCAAAAGCGCAATGCAAGTTCCGACTTGGGCGGCACCATGCGCCTGGGCGCACAAAGCTCGGATGTGGCTCCCGGCACCTTGGCGCACAGCATCTATGGCGATGTGGTCACCGAGCGCCACCGTCACCGCTACGAAGCCAACGTCAACTACCTCGACAAGCTGCGCAAGGCCGGGTTGGTGATTTCTGCCCTAACGCAGCGTGAGCACCTGACCGAAATCGTTGAACTGCCACAAAATGTCCACCCGTGGTATGTGGGTGTGCAGTTCCACCCCGAGTTTAAATCAACACCGTGGGCTGGTCATCCGCTGTTCAATGCCTTTATCAAGGCAGCCATTGCCCACCAGCAAGCGCAAAAACCAGCACAAGCAGCTCCAGCCACCACCACGGAGGCCAACGCATGAAGCTGTGTGGCTTTGATGTCGGCCTGGATCAGCGGTTCTTTCTGATCGCGGGGCCGTGCGTGATCGAATCTGAACAATTGCAGATGGATGTGGCCGGGCAACTGAAGGAAATCTGCGCCAGCTTGGGTATTCCATTCATCTTCAAGAGCAGCTTTGACAAGGCCAACCGCTCCTCCGGCACCAGCTTTCGTGGCCCCGGTATGGAAAAAGGGCTAGAAATTCTGGCCAAAATCAAGCGCGAGCTGAATGTGCCGGTGCTCACCGATGTGCATACCGAGGCCGAGGTGCCCCATGTGGCAGCTGTGGTTGATGTGCTGCAAACCCCGGCCTTTTTGTGCCGCCAAACCGACTTTATCCACGCTGTGGCGCAGTCGGGCAAGCCGGTGAACATCAAAAAGGGGCAATTTTTGGCTCCACACGACATGAAAAATGTCATCGACAAAGCCCGCGCCGCTGCCCGCGAAGCAGGCTTGCCCGAAGACAACTTCATGGCCTGTGAGCGCGGTGCCAGCTTTGGTTACAACAATCTGGTCTCAGACATGCGCAGCTTGGCGATTTTGCGCGAAACCGGTGCGCCGGTGGTGTTTGATGCCACGCACAGCGTGCAACTGCCCGGGGGCCAAGGCACCAGCAGCGGCGGCCAGCGCGAGATGGTGCCCGTGCTGGCCCGTGCTGCTGTGGCTGTGGGCGTGGCGGGGTTGTTTATGGAAACCCACCCCAACCCGGCCCAAGCCCTGAGCGATGGCCCCAATGCTGTGCCGCTCAAGCACATGAAGGCGCTGCTAGAAACCCTGGTGGCGCTAGACACCGTGACCAAAAAGAACGGTTTTCTCGAAGACCACTTCAGCGCCTGAAGTAGCCTCCTCCCTGTTTGTTAGCTAGAAATGGAAAAATACCATGAGTGCAATCGTTGATATCGTAGGCCGCGAAGTACTAGACAGCCGTGGCAACCCCACCGTCGAATGTGACGTGCTGCTCGAATCGGGCGTGATGGGCCGTGCTGCCGTACCTTCGGGTGCCTCCACCGGCTCGCGTGAAGCCATTGAACTGCGCGATGGCGACAAAGGCCGCTACTTGGGCAAGGGCGTGCTCAAGGCCGTAGAACACATCAACAGCGAAATCGCCGAAGCCATTCTGGGCTTGGACGCGGCTGAACAAGCCTTCCTAGACAAAACCCTGATTGACTTGGACGGCACCGATAACAAAGGCCGTTTGGGTGCCAATGCCATTTTGGCTGTGTCGATGGCTGTGGCCCGTGCTGCCGCTGAAGAGGCAGGCCTGCCCCTGTACCGCTACTTTGGCGGCATGGGTGCAGTGCAAATGCCCGTGCCCATGATGAACGTGATCAACGGCGGCGCACATGCCAACAACTCGCTGGACATCCAAGAGTTCATGATTATTCCAGTGGGCGCACCCACGTTCCGCGAAGCCATTCGCTGGGGCGCTGAAGTGTTCCACGCCCTGAAAAAAATCATCCACGACAAAGGCATGAGCACCGCCGTGGGTGACGAAGGTGGTTTTGCACCTTCCGTCGAGAACCACGAAGCCGCTATCCAACTGATTTTGCAAGCCATCGATGCCGCCGGTTACACCGCTGGCGAACAAATCGCCTTGGGCTTGGACTGTGCTGCCAGCGAGTTCTACAAAGACGGCCACTACGTACTGGAAGGCGAAGGTGGCCTCAAACTCACGGCCCAGCAATGGACGGACATGCTGGCTACTTGGTGCGACAAGTACCCCATCATCAGCATCGAAGACGCGATGCACGAAGGCGATTGGGACGGCTGGAAGCACATCACAGAGCGTTTGGGCAAAAACGTGCAATTGGTGGGTGATGATTTGTTCGTGACCAACACCAAGATTTTGCAAGAGGGCATCGACAAGGGCATCTCCAACTCGATCCTCATCAAGATCAACCAAATTGGCACCCTGTCTGAGACATTCGCCGCCATCGAGATGGCCAAGCGCGCCGGTTACACCGCCGTCATCAGCCACCGCTCGGGCGAAACCGAAGACAGCACCATTGCCGACATTGCCGTAGGCACCAACGCTGGTCAAATCAAAACCGGTAGCCTGAGCCGTTCCGACCGCATGGCCAAGTACAACCAACTGCTGCGCATCGAAGAAGACTTGGGCGAAGTGGCTTATTACCCAGGCCGTCGCGCGTTCTACAACCTGCGTTAAACCACTGATGCACCTGCCCTTGGCAAACTCGTCACCTGAACGGCAAACGCTATGACCCCACGCATTGTGGTTCCGGTGGTCTTGCTCACCTTGTTGGCGATGCTGCACGCCCAGCTTTGGCAAGGGCGGGGCAGCATTCCCTATGTGCGGGAGATGCGCCAGAAAATCGCACTCCAGCAAGAAACCAATGCCAAGGCGCTGGCAGAAAACCAACGCCTACAGTCCGAGGTACAAGACCTTAGGGAAGGGCTGGACATGGTAGAAGAAAAAGCCCGCAGCGAGCTGGGCATGGTCAAGCAGGGCGAGATTTTTGTGCAATACACCCCGCGTTGATTTTTTCCATGCCACCCGCACCAGCACCACTGGGTGGCAAGGTTTTTAATGCACGCTGTCAGGCACAGGTGGCTGCTGTGCTGGTGATGCAAAAATCTGTGCCGCATCTACCGGGTCAAAGCGGTATTGCTGGCCGCAGTATTCACAGCCCACTTCAATTTGCCCCTGCTCGGCCAGCACGCTCTCGGCTTCGGCCACCCCCAAGCTCTGTAACATGCGGCTCACGCGCTCACGGCTGCAAGAGCAGGCAAAGCGCGGGCCTTGCTCGCCTTGCAGAGGTTCAAAGCGCAGCAGTTTTTCTTCCCAAAACAGGCGACGCAAAATGGTGTCTACATCCAGCGTCAGCAGCTCGTCGCGGGTCAGGCTGGCCGCCAAATGGGCAATACGGTTGTAGTCTTCATTCAGGCCCATTTGATCGGCTTCGGCGCTGTGGGCGTGGCTTTGGGCAAGGTTGCCTTCGCCCTTCATCGGCATACGCTGTACCAACAGCCCGGCAGCCACACTGTCATTGGCCGCTAGCACCAGCGTTGCATCCAATTGTTCGGATTGCAGCATGTAATGCGATAGCACATCCCCCAAGTGGTCGAGCTTGCGCCCCTGCGCATCTACCAGTGGCACTACCCCTTGGTAGGGCTGCTGGCCCGGAAACCTGTCTTTGGGGTCTAAGGTGATGGCACAGCGGCCACCACCATGCACATTCACCAAATGGCTCAGGGCAGCGTCATCGGCCACGGCCCCTTTGAGCGTGGCAGTGGCGCGCAATTGCAAATCCGATTGCACTTCGGCTACTGCTACCTTGACGGGGCCATCCCCAAAAATTTGCAGTACCAGTGCCCCATTGAACTTGATACCCGATTGCATCAATACCCCTGCCGCCACCATCTCACCCAGCAGCTCACGCACTGGCACAGGGTAGGGGCCAGTGGCCGTATTAGCAGTGCGGCGTTGCAAAATTTCAACCCAAGCATCGGTCAGACGCACAATGGCCCCACGCACGGGCTGGCCGTCAAACAAGAATTTGTGAAGTTCAGACACGCAAAAATTTTCCTGCAATCAAAAAAGAACGATCAGCCGATTTTTCGTAGTCCACCGCGAAAGCGGCGGGCATTGTCAATGTAATGGGCTGCGCTGCGGCGCAAGCCTTCTATCTGCTCTGGGGTGAGTTGGCGCACCACTTTGGCCGGAGTGCCCATAATCATGGAGCCATCAGGAAACTCCTTGCCCTCCGTGACCAAAGAGCCTGCGCCCACCAAGCAATGACGGCCAATGCGGGCGCCATTGAGCACCACAGCGCCAATCCCAATCAAGGACTCATCACCAATCGTGCAACCATGCAGCGTCACTTGGTGGCCCACCGTCACGCGCTCGCCCACCACCAAAGGCTGCCCCGCATCGGCGTGTAGCACGCAAGCATCTTGGATATTGCTGCCCGCACCAATGGTGATGGCATCGGTATCACCACGCACCACCGTGCCAAACCAAACGCTAGCCTCCTCACCCAGTATCACTTGGCCGATGACTTGGGCGCTATCAGCCACCCACGCCAACGCTGCCACCTGCGGCACCATGCCATCGAGTTCATAAATTGCCATTGGGATTTGTCGTCCTGTGAATGCGATTGCCTAGAATTGTAGAGATGGAACTCCGCCACCGTGCCTTACAGGTTTTGTGCCTTGCCCACCCCGACGAAAAAGCCACTGCTGCACTGGCCTTGTATGCTGTGGCAGATCAGTGCAGCATCGCCACCACGGCACCTGTGCCACCCTCAAACCCCGAAGCTTTACCAGGTCGGCCAGAGCGCCCCGTGCTGCTGCACCACACCGCTGTCAAACGCCGTTCGCCAGCCACCCCTGAGGGCCGTGCCATATTGCTGCATGCCATTGCACACATCGAGTTCAATGCCATCAATTTGGCACTGGATGCCATTTGGCGCTTTGATGGTATGCCAGCGGCCTTTTACCAAGACTGGTTGCGGGTGGCTGCCGAAGAAGCCAAACACTTTCAATTGCTCCGGGACTTGTTGCGCACACTGGGCCATGACTACGGGGACTTTCCAGCCCACCAAGGGCTATGGACGATGTGCGAAAAGACCCAACACGACATCGTGGCCCGCATGGCGCTGGTGCCACGCACACTAGAGGCCCGTGGACTGGACGCCACGCCACTGATACAGCAAAAACTGCGGCAGGCCGGCACCACCGATGCACTGCAAGCTGTGGCTGTTCTAGACATCATCCTGCGTGAAGAAGTTGGCCATGTTGCCATCGGCAACCACTGGTACCGTTGGCTTTGCGTGCGCGATGGCCTGAATCCAGAAACACACTACACCACGCTGGTGCAGCACTACCAAGCCCCCCGACCCAAGCCACCATTCAACGAAACTGCCCGACGGCAAGCTGGCTTTACGGATACCGAGCTGGCTTGGCTGCTGTATACAGACTGACCCTGTGTCCAGACACGGCCTCCATACTTCCTAAAATAGCCAGACAGCTGCACTCAGCAGCACCTACCGGAAAAAATACACACCATGTCGAGCACATCCGCCGATCAGACCAGCGCCACCATGATCGCCCGTCAGGCCATCGTTAATGCCCAACATATCGTCATCGGCTACGAACTGTTCAACCGCTCTCGCCCTGAACCCACCCATACGGCTGCCACTGATGTTGCGCTGGTATTTACCGCCCTCTCGCACGCGGGCACCGATGAACTGGTCGGAAAGAAACTGATCTTCGTCAATTGCACCCACGAAAGCCTGGTCGGTGGGCACCTGGAACTGGTAGACCCAGAAAAGGTGGTACTAGAAATCCCACCACTGGGCCATGCGGCCTCTGAAGAAGTAGCCGCCCGCTTGCCCACCTTGGCCGCCTTGCGTGCCCGTGGCTTTCACCTTGCGTTTAACCATACGGTGCTGCAATCGGCCTACATGCCTTGGTTGCCACTGGCCGACTACATCAAACTCGACCTGTCGGTGCTGGCCCCCGACCAGCTGGCCGTGCTGATCAACTACGCCCAGCGTCACAGTGAAGCCGATTTGATTGCCGAAAAAGTAGAAACTGCCCAACAGTACGACATGGTTTCCACCCAAGGCGTACAGATGTTCCAAGGCTACTGGTTTGCCCGGCCCGCCTTGGTGCGCGCCAAACTGGTCTCGCCTGCACAAAGCAGCATTCTGGAGTTGATCAATCTGGTGCGCAAGCAAGCCAGCACCGAAGATATCGAAGAAGTCCTGAAAAAGGATGCGGGGCTGGCATTCAACCTGATGCGACTCATCAACTCATCGGGCTTCGGCCTGGCCCGCGAGATCACTTCGTTCCGACAGGCAGTGATGCTGATGGGCCTGAAAAAACTCTTCCGCTGGGCGGCCCTGCTCTTGACCACATCACGCCAAGGAGGCACCCCTCCCTCCGTTGGTCAAACCGCCGTGGTGCGGGGAAGGCTGATGGAACTCTTGGCCTTGGAGAAGAAATTGCCACAAGATGAAACCGATCAAGCCTTTGTGATCGGCATCTTCTCTTTGCTCGATACCATGTTGGGCATGCCCATGGAGACCGCCCTCAGCTTGGTCAGTGTCCCCCCCAGCACGGAAGCCGCACTGCTACACAATGCAGGCGTGCTGGGCCATCTCTTGTCGCTGGCCAAGGCCTGTGAATCGGGCGATGACAACGCCTTTGACCATGCTGCCACCTCGTTGCAACTGAGCAGCCAACAGATCAACAGCGCCCATTTGCAAGCCCTGGCTTGGGCTGACCACTTTGCTGATTGATCCCCACCGCGGCAAGATGGCATCATCGCTCCTAGAATCGAAGCAAACCCACCTTCTTGTAGCCATGTCCAGCACGCCCGAACTACCCGTCTCAGCCTCTTCTGTCACCCCGGAGGACAACTCTGCGGACAATCTGGCCGTGATTGCACGCCAGGCCATTGTGGACGAGCACCGTGCCGTCTTTGGCTACGAACTTTTCGACCGCTCCACGGCCTCCAATGCCCACAGTGCCGACAGCGATGCAGCACTGTTGTTCAATGCCCTGTCTTACATCGGCACCGAATCCTTGGTCGGGCAAAAACTGGTGTTTATCAACTGCACCCACGAAAGTCTTTCTGGGGGCCATCTGGAGCTGATTCACCCCGAAAAGGTAGTGTTGGAAGTACCGGCCCTGCCCCAAGGCGCCAGCCACGAGGACATTGAAAGCCGTCGCCCCGTCTTAGAACAACTGCGCCGCCAAGGCTTTCGCTTGGCCTTCAGCGAGCAAGTGCTGACCCCAGACTACCTCAGCTGGTTGAACTTGGCAGCTTTTGTCAAGCTGGACATGACCACCTTCCCAGCCGAACAAGCCAAACCCTTGGTGCGTTTTGCCCAAGAACACAGTTCGGCCCGTTTGGTAGCAGAAAAGGTGGAATCCGCAGAGCAGCATCAGCTGATGGCTAGCTTGGGCGTGCATCTGTTCCAAGGCTACTGGTTTGCCAAACCTGCACTGGTCAAGGCCCATACCATCCGGCCATCGCAGGCCACAGTGATTCAGTTGATCAATTTGGTGCGCAAGCAAGCCACCACAGCAGAAATTGAAGACCTGCTCAAAAAAGACCCCACCCTGTCTTTTAACCTGTTGCGCTTCATCAACTCTTCAGGCTTTGGTTTGTCGTGCGAAATCACGTCCTTCCGGCATGCCGTCATGATTCTGGGTCTGCGCAAGCTGTTTCGCTGGGCAGCCTTGCTCTTGACAACATCACGGGCTGGTGGCTCGGCCCCTGCGGTCGGCACGACTGCCGTGGTACGAGGCCGACTGATGGAGTTGCTTGCCGCCGAACTGATGCCCCCCGAAGAATGCGACAACGCCTTTGTGGTCGGGGTGTTTTCGCTGCTAGACACCATGCTCGGTCTACCGATGGACAAGGCCTTGGAGTCGCTGGCCCTGCCCCAACCCGTAGTAGATGCACTATTGCACAATACCGGGCCTTTCGCACCATTTTTGGCCCTCACCAAAGCCTGCGAGAGTGGTGATGAGGCGGCCTTTGCCCTCAATGCCGAGGAACTGCACCTGTCCAACCGCCAAGTCAATTGGGCACACTTGCAAGCTCTGACCTGGGCAGAAAACCTCGACACCATGTAAGCCCCTTCCAGTGGCGTGGCTTGAGCGCCCAGATGCTACTGCCCCCAGCAAGGCTCTGGCGTACACACCACGGCTGCGTTGAGTCTTCTGATGTCTGCCATGCTGTGCAGCACAGCATGGGGCCGTCCACGCAGACCCGATTCAGCGACACGAAAAACTGGTAGGATTCCCGCGCGCCTGCCACATTTTGTTTCAAGAATATGGCTCGGCATTTTTATACCACTGATAAAAAATGGTGTTTCTCAGATTATCCATACAGGAGAACATTTCTTGATTCACTCCGACTGGAATAATTCAACCTTCTGGTCGCCCGTCACGTTGGGACTGGCCGGAAGTCTGGCAGTCATGGCCGTGGGCGGCTTCACACTGCTGCCCATCCTGTTGGCGGTGGCTTTGTTGGCCGCAGGTGTTTTTCTGGGTTGGCAAGCCCAACTCAATAAGCACAAGCAACTAGAGGCCCATTTGGTCAAGTTTTTGGCCGGGCAGCGGGAATTTGGCGAGAAGGTCACGCCCGTCTGGGCCGGACATATCAGCAACTCACGCACCCAGATGGAATCGGCCATCACCGCACTGACCAGCCGCTTCAGCGAAATCGTGCAACGGTTAGAAAAAACCGTTGCGGCAGCCAGTCAAGCCAGCACCTCCAGTGATGGACAAGGCTTGGACTTGGTAGATGTGGTGGCCCAGAGCCAACAAGAACTGACACAAGTCCTGACGTCGCAAACTTCGGCCATGAACAGCATGGCAGGCATGCTGGAGAAAGTGCAGTCTCTCAACCAGTTCACTAAACAGTTGGAAGACATGGCTACCGATGTAGCCAAGATTGCTTCTCAGACCAACCTACTGGCCCTGAATGCCGCCATTGAGGCGGCCCGCTCTGGAGAGCATGGGCGCGGCTTTGCCGTGGTAGCCAAAGAGTTCCGGATGCTCTCCAACCAGTCTGGAGAAACTGGCCGACGCATTGCCGAAATGGTCAAGGTCATCAGCGAGGCCATCAGCAGCACTTGCAACGCAGCACAACAATCGGTTCATCAAGAAGACCAAGCCATGCAGGCTTCGCAAGACCGCATTGTGAGCGTGCTAGAGAACTTTCGCAATATTGCCAGTGGTCTGATGGCATCCAGCGATTTGCTCAAACAGGAAAGCATGGCTATCCACGGCGATATTGGTGAAGCTTTAGTGAATTTGCAGTTCCAAGACCGAGTGAGTCAGATTCTGGTGCAGGTGGAGGGGAACATCCAGCAAATTCCCGTCTATTTCCTACGACATGAACAAGACTGCTTGAGTCGTGGAGACATGGCCCCGCTGGATGCCGAAGAATTTTTGGCCGAAATGCGTAAAACCTATGTCATGAAAGACCAGCATCTGGCACATGACCACAAAAGGATTGGCCCAGCCAGCCCCGCCAAAGCTGGTGCCGAAAAAACCGCTTCACCCACAACCACGTCCTCTGCGGACGATGACATTACTTTCTTTTAGGACGGCAGATGGCAAAAACAATCATGATTGTGGACGATTCAGCCTCTATCCGCATGGTGGTAGGTATCGCGCTGCGCGGTGCCGGCTACGAGGTAATCGAAGCCAAAGATGGCAAGGATGCTGTGGACAAACTCACAGGGCAAAAGGTGCATCTGATCATCAGCGATGTGAACATGCCCGTGATGGATGGCATCAGCTTTGTCAAGGCGGTCAAACAAATGCCCAATTACCGTTTCACCCCCATCATCATGCTCACCACCGAGTCGGATGAATCCAAGAAACGCGAGGGCCAGGCCGCTGGTGCTAAAGCTTGGGTGGTCAAGCCCTTCAAGCCGGAACAAATGCTCGGCGCCGTGCAGAAACTCTGTCTGCCCTAACACCGGCTGTTGCACCATGACAACCGCTACGTCCCTCCCGGTGTCCTTGCGCATCGATGGTGAAATGACCATCTACCGCGCGGCGGAACTCAAACAGTTGCTGTTGGAACCACTGCAACCCCATGCCACCGTCGAAGTCAATCTCTCTGGGGTCACGGAACTGGATACCGCCGGGTTGCAACTGCTGCTGCTGGCCAAACGTACTGCGCTCCAACAAGAAGGGCAATTGCGTCTGGTGGGCCACAGTCCGGCAGTGCTCAATGTGTTTGATCTGCTGAACTTGGCAGCCTACTTTGGCGACGACCTGGTCATCGCACACCCACCAGGCGCAGCACGCAACTGATCACAGGGGCCATCCCTGCAAGAAGGTCTGTCATGAATCTCGACCAAGCCCTACAAACCTTCCTGGTAGAAAGCCGGGAACTGCTCGAAGAGATGGAAACCTGCCTGCTCTCACTGGAGGAGGCGGAGGAAAAGTCTGAACTCATCAATGCCATTTTTCGGGCTGCCCACACCATCAAAGGTTCTTCTGGGCTGTTTGGTCTTGATGGTGTTGTGGCATTTACCCACGTCACCGAAAGCGTACTAGACCGGGTACGCGATGGCCGCATTGCGATCTCTGACCCCTTGATCGCCCTGCTGCTCTCCTGCCGTGACCACATTGGCACCCTGATTGATGCCGTAGCTGCCGATCAGGATACGACCGACCCCGCCCTGACCGCACAGGGAGCCCCCCTGCTGGAGCAGTTGCGCAGTTACTTGGGTGATCCTGCCACACCTGCCAGCTCCAACCTGGCTCCGGCCTCTGCTGCCGCTACCGAGCACACAGCACAACGCCTGCCACCTGCAATAGCAACACAAGACCATTGGCACATCTCGCTGCGCTTTGGGGCAGATGTGCTGCGCAATGGCATGGACCCCCTGTCATTTCTGCGCTTTTTGGAAACCCTCGGGCAAATTGGCGAAGTGCTGGTACTGCACGACAAGCTGCCCGAAGCCTCCAAGATGGATCCGGAGTCTTGCTATCTCGGTTATGAAATCGAGTTCAACAGCAATGCCTCCAAAGCAGCCATCGAAAACGTCTTCGAGTTTGTGCGCGACGACTGTCAGTTGCACATCGTGCCGCCACACAGCCGCACCAGCGACTACATCCGGATTCTGGAACAAGAGTCCCACGAAGCCTCCACACGCATCGGTGAAATGATGGTGCATTGTGGCGCTCTCACGCAGCAAGAGTTGGATACGGCACTGCACGCCCAAGCGGTAGCACCATCGCCCCCGCCACTGCTGGGCAAAGTGCTGGTGCAACAGCAGGCGGTAGTCCCGGAGGTGGTAGAGGCCGCCGCCAAAAAACAGGCACAACTCAAAGAGCTACATGCCCAAGAGAGCCGCTCCATCCGCATTGACGCCGACAAACTCGATCAATTGATCAATCTGGTCGGTGAGCTGATTATTGTTGGTGCGGGCGTGAACCTGGTGGCACAGCGGGCCAACATCACCGAACTGCAAGAACACACATCCAAACTGTCCAGCTTGGTGGAAGAGGTGCGCGACAGCGCACTGCAACTACGCATGGTCAAAATAGGTGCCACGTTCAGCCGCTTCCAACGGGTGGTGCATGATGTCTCGCGCGAGTTAGGCAAAGACATTGCACTGGTCATCAATGGGGAAGAAACGGAACTGGACAAAACCGTAGTCGAAAAAATTGGCGATCCACTGATGCACCTGGTGCGCAATTCGATGGATCATGGCATTGAATCGGCGGCTGATCGACTGGCACGCAGCAAGCCAGCACAGGGGGTGCTGCGGCTGAATGCCTTTCACGACTCTGGCAGCATCGTCATCACCGTTGAAGATGACGGTGGCGGCCTAAAACGAGACAAAATTCTGAGCAAAGCCATCGAGCGGGGGCTGGTCGAATCCGGGCATCACCTCACGGACAGCGAAGTCTATGCGCTGATTTTTGAACCGGGGTTCTCCACTGCCGATCAAGTCTCCAACCTTTCGGGACGTGGTGTAGGCCTGGACGTGGTCAAGCGCAATATTGCGGCCTTGCGCGGCAGCGTGAGCCTGCACAGTGAAGAAGGCCAAGGCACCACTGTGTCCATTCGCCTACCTTTGACTTTAGCCATCATTGACGGCTTTTTGGTAGAAGTGGACACCTCGGTATTTGCTATTCCGCTGGACATGATCGAAGAATGTGTCGCTTTTTCCGCCGAACCGGGGCACAACTACACCAATCTGCGCGGTGAGATTCTGCCCTTTATCCGCTTACGTGAATTGTTTGATATTCGCACTCCAGCCAAGCGGCGCGAGAACATCGTCGTACTCAAACATTCTGGTCAAAAGGCAGGCTTGGTGGTTGATACCCTGCTGGGAGAGTTTCAGACGGTTATCAAGCCCTTGGGGAAATTGTTCAATCAGGCCCGTTGCATCAGTGGTTCCACCATTCTCGGCAGTGGTGAGGTCGCATTGATTTTGGATGTTCCTGCCCTGATACAGCAAGCCACCCAAGGCCATACAGAATTCAAAAAGAGTGAAGCCCTTGCGTTGGCCTGAAATCCTGCTCTTGCCATGAAATAACACTCCGGCCCGAAGAAAGAACACTATGTTTAGAAACATAAAAATTGGCATTCGATTGGCTATTGGATTCTCCGCCACACTGACTCTTCTGGCGATTGTGGTCGGCATTGGCATGTCCCGCATTAACCAGATTAACGAGGATGTTCGCTCTCTGGTGCAGGAGGATTTTCCTAAAACAGTCATTGCCAACGCCCTGGTAGATGCTGTCAATGTCAATGCGCGGGTACTGCGCAATGCTTATATCTTCAAAGAGACTGAGATCCAAAAAGAATTGGATCGCTTGCCAGAGCAAAGTCGGATCATCTCGGAGAGCCTGGCCAAACTAGACAAAATGATCGAAACAGATGCAGGCAAGGCAAGTCTAGAAAAGGTCAAGGAAGCTCGCGCGGCCTACCTGAAAGAGATGAACCGCTATGTGGATCTGATCAAAGCAAGCCAACGCGAAGAAGCTGCGGGCATGTTGTCTGGCGCATTACGCAATAGCCAAGCCAACTATATTGCGGCGGTGCGAGGTTTGGTAGAGGGTCAAAGCACCCTGATTGTGCAGCGAGGCAAAGATGCTGAAGCCCTGGCAGCCAATGCAGAACGCCTGCTGCTCATCTTGGCAGTGGTGGCGGCCGTCCTGAGTGCGGTGTTGGGCTGGATGATCACCCGCAGTATTACTGCGCCTACGCAGCAACTGATGAACCATGCCAATGACATGGCAGCAGGCAACTTTGGTAATGTGCTGGCCCTGAACCAAAAAGATGAGATAGGTGCCTTGGCTCAATCGCTGGCTACCATGCAGGGTGCAGTGCAAGCCATGATCACCGATGCCAATTTGCTGGTCAATGCTGCCGTGCAAGGCAAACTGGCCACCCGTGCCGATGCCAACAAGCACCAGGGCGATTTCCGCAAGATCGTTCAAGGCGTCAATGACACGCTCGATGCCGTGATTGGCCCGCTCAATGTGGCCGCCAAATATGTCGAGTTGATCGCCATCGGCGACACCCCCAAACCCATCA
>NZ_JBHSHJ010000016.1:0-76464 GCF_042652905.1 Giesbergeria sinuosa
AAGGCGGCCGCCACACCCCCTTCTTCAACAACTACCGCCCCCAGTTCTACTTCCGTACCACCGACGTGACTGGCGCCATCGAACTGCCCGAAGGCAAAGAAATGGTGATGCCTGGTGACAACGTGTCAATCACGGTCAAGCTGATCAACCCCATCGCTATGGAAGAAGGTCTGCGCTTCGCTATCCGCGAAGGCGGTCGTACCGTCGGCGCTGGCGTGGTTGCCAAGATCCTCGCCTAATTTTCAGCTAAAAGGGGTATAGCTCAATTGGCAGAGCGTCGGTCTCCAAAACCGAAGGTTGTAGGTTCGATTCCTACTGCCCCTGCCATCTAATCATGGCAAAAGTTAAGCCCGCCAGTCTCTGGCGGGCTTCGCCGTCTGCAATGGCGTGGCGATACAGGAAAGCAGAGAATGACTACTTCGCAGGTTGAGACAGTAAATACTGGTGCAGACAAGGCAAAATTGGCTGCTGTGGCTGTGCTGGTGATTGCTGCCGTGGCTGCTTTTTATGCCTTCGGCAAACAAGGCCCAATAGTGCAGTGGGCGGCTTTGTTGGTTGGGTTGGTTGCTGCAGTGGCCGTTTTTCTCATTTCTGAACCTGGACGTCAATTTACTGCATTCGGTCGAGATGCCTGGCGCGAAGCTAAGAAGGTGGTCTGGCCCTCCCGTAAAGAGGCCGTGCAGATGACCCTCTATGTTTTTGGTTTTGTAGTGGTCATGGCACTGTTTCTTTGGATCACGGATAAAACATTGGAATGGGTGTTTTATGACCTTATTCTTGGTTGGAGAAAATAAATGACAGCTACCGTTGAAGTGGATGCCTCTGCGTCGGCTGCCAACTCAGCCCAGAATCCTGATCTGCGCTGGTACATCGTCCATGCTTACTCAGGCATGGAAAAGGCGGTGGAGCGCAATATTGCAGAGCGTGTAGTGCGTTCTGGTATGACCGCCAAATTCGGTCGTGTGTTGGTGCCGACCGAAGAAGTGGTCGAGATGAAAAACGGCCAGCGCAAAACCACTGAGCGCCGTTTATTTCCAGGTTACGTCTTTGTCGAGATGGTCATGGACGACGAGACTTGGCATTTGGTCAAGCACACCAGCAAAGTGACTGGCTTTGTGGGTGGCGCCAAAAATCGTCCAGCGCCTATCTCTGAAGACGAGGTGCAAAAGATCGTTAGCCAGATGCAAGAAGGCACCGATAAGCCTCGCCATAAGGTGGAGTTCATGGTGGGCGAGATGGTGCGCGTCAAAGAAGGCCCGTTCACCGATTTCAATGGCTCGGTGGAAGATGTCAATTACGAGAAAAATCGTGTCCGCGTTTCGGTCATGATTTTTGGCCGCTCCACACCTGTGGAGCTTGAATTTAGCCAAGTAGAAAAGACCTGATCTTTTTTTCTGGCATGGTTGATGGCACTTCCCGACTCAGTGCCTGGTTGATAAATCGAGTCGTTAACCCCGGGGAGCCTGTGCTGTGTCGCAGGCGTTGACCCGCAAGGAGTAAGTCATGGCGAAGAAAATCGTCGGCTTCATCAAGCTGCAAGTGCCAGCTGGTAAGGCCAACCCCTCACCACCCATTGGTCCCGCGCTGGGTCAACGTGGTCTCAACATCATGGAATTCTGCAAGGCATTTAATGCCCAGACCCAAGGTGTTGAACCCGGTCTGCCATTGCCTGTGGTGATTACCGCATTTGCAGACAAGAGCTTCACATTCGTCATCAAGACGCCTCCAGCCACTGTGCTGATCAAGAAAGCCATCAAGCTCGACAAAGGTTCTTCGAACCCCCTGAGCTCGAAGGTGGGCAAGATCACCCGCGAACAGCTGGAAGAAATTGCCAAGACCAAGATGAAAGACATGAACGCTGCCAGCTTGGATGCTGCTGTGCGTACGATCGCTGGTTCTGCCCGTTCCATGGGTGTGGCTGTGGAGGGTGTGTAAATGGCCAAGCTGACCAAGAAACAAAAAGCCCTGCAAGGCAAGGTCGAAACCACCAAGCTGTATCCTATCGCTGAGGCGCTGGTAATCGTTAAAGAGGCAGCTACTGCCAAGTTTGACGAGTCCATCGACGTGGCGGTGCAGTTGGGCGTAGATGCCAAGAAGTCGGATCAAGTGGTGCGTGGCGCTGTGGTGCTGCCCAATGGTACTGGCAAGACCACCCGTGTTGCTGTGTTTGCACAAGGTGCCAAAGCTGAGGAAGCTAAGGCAGCCGGTGCTGACATTGTGGGCATGGACGACTTGGCCGCTATGGTCAAGGCTGGCGATATGCCCTTTGACGTGGTGATCGCTGCGCCTGACGCTATGCGTGTGGTGGGTACTTTGGGTCAAATCTTGGGCCCCCGTGGTCTGATGCCTAACCCTAAAGTGGGCACTGTGACGCCTGATGTGGCTACGGCAGTGAAGAACGCCAAGGCTGGTCAGGTGCAGTTCCGTGTGGACAAGGCCGGTATCATCCACAGCACCATCGGTCGTCGTTCATTTGGCGATGATAAGTTGCAAGGCAACTTGGCTGCACTGATTGACGCCCTGAACAAGGCCAAGCCTGCTACCAGCAAGGGCTTGTATCTGCGTAAGGTGGCGGTTTCTTCCACCATGGGCCTGGGCGTCCGTGTGGATACGCAATCCATCGCAGCGTAATTGCAAAAAATCTTCGGGCTATCTGAAACGGTGGCCTGATGTGGTGGGCTGTAGTTCGTCAAAAAGCTACAGGCTATCCAAGACCGTTGGTGTGCCCGTCAAAAGGCACTTAAATACCTAAGCCAACGCAGATGGCGATCCCGCTGCAGATGGAATCTTTCCAAAACAGTTGGTCGCTGCAACAAGAGCGTGGGTTAGGGCTGCTGCCTGCACCCCACAATTTAAGGAGTAGACCTTGAGTCTTAATCGCAGTGAGAAAGAAGCGGTCATCAATGAAGTGACCAGCCTCGCCGCTAAAGCTCAAACGCTGGTGATTGCGGAATACCGTGGCATCACGGTGGCTGACATGACCAAACTGCGTGTCGATGCCCGCAGCAAGGGTGTGACCCTGAGTGTTCTGAAAAACACTTTGGCACGCCGTGCTGTGGCCGGTACCGGTTTTGACGTGGTGGCTGACCAGATGACTGGCCCGCTGATCTATGGCTTCTCTGAAGACGCAGTGGCTGCCGCTAAGGTGGTGGCCGACTTCGCGAAAACCAATGACAAGTTGGTGATTCGCGGTGGCGCGTTTGCAGGCAAGGCCTTGGATGTCGACGGTGTAAAGCAGTTGGCCAACATCCCTTCCAAGGAAGTGTTGCTGGCTCAGTTGCTGGGCTTGATGCAATCCCCCATCTCCCGTACGGCCCGCGTGTTGGCCGCACTGGCAGAGCAACGTGGCGCTGGCGCAGCAGAAGCTGCACCCGCAGAGGCTGTGGCAGCGTAATTGCGGCCCACCTGTAGTAACCAATATTGTTAGGAAATTCAAATGGCATTCGATAAAGACGCATTTTTGGCCGCGCTGGACAGCATGACGGTTCTGGAACTCAATGACCTGGTCAAGGCCATTGAAGAGAAGTTTGGCGTGAGCGCCGCCGCTATGGCTGCTCCTGCTGCCGCTGGTGCCGGTGCCGGCGCTGCTGCTGCTGAAGAGCAAACCGAGTTCAACGTCATCCTGACCGATGCCGGCGCCAACAAGGTGTCCGTGATCAAGGCTGTGCGTGAAATCACTGGCCTGGGCCTGAAGGAAGCCAAGGACGTCGTGGACGGCGCTCCTAAGGCTGTGAAGGAAGGCCTGTCCAAGGCTGACGCTGAAGCCGCTAAGAAGAAGCTGGAAGATGCTGGCGCCAAGGTCGAACTGAAGTAATCAGTTTTTCGATTAGGCTGGGGTCTCGGAAAAGAGACCCCAGCCTTTGGCGCTTATGGAGCTTTCTTCAGAGTGCACCAGAAAGCAGCAAAAATTGTTGTTTCCTAGTGTCTTCTGACCACCCGACAGCAGAAGATGCCTTGGTTCGGGCGATGTGCAAGGCATCGCCGTCCGCCATGGTTGGTAGTGGCCAACCGCCAAGCCCGCAGGGTGTGTTGCCCACGGGTCCGTCGTCGCAGACCCTGGACTCAAGTCTTTTCCCGGAGATCTCATGGCCTATTCCTACACCGAACGCAAGCGAATTCGCAAAAGTTTCGGCAGCCGCGACAGCGTGCTGGAGGTTCCTTATCTGCTGCAGATGCAGAAAGATGCATACACTGCCTTCCTGCAAGCGGACGTACCGCCTAAGAAGCGTACCAATGAAGGATTGCAGGCAGCGTTTAATGCCGCTTTCCCGATTGTGTCGCACAACGGTTTTGTCGAGATGAAGTTTCTCGAATACAACTTGGCCAAGCCTGCTTTTGATGTGCGCGAATGCCAGACCCGTGGTTTGACTTTTGCTTCGGCGGTGCGCGCCAAGGTGCAGCTCATCATTTATGACCGCGAGTCTTCCACATCACAATCCAAAGTGGTCAAGGAAGTGAAAGAGCAAGAAGTGTACATGGGCGAAGTACCGCTCATGACCACTAAAGGCTCGTTCATCATCAATGGTACTGAGCGCGTGATTGTGTCGCAGTTGCACCGTTCCCCAGGCGTGTTCTTTGAACACGACAAGGGCAAGACGCACAGCTCGGGCAAGTTGTTGTTTTCGGCTCGTATCATTCCTTACCGTGGTTCGTGGCTCGATTTCGAGTTTGATCCCAAGGATGTTTTGTATTTCCGTGTCGACCGTCGTCGCAAGATGCCGGTCACGATTTTGCTCAAGGCGATTGGTCTGAATCCCGAATCGATCTTGGCCAACTTCTTTGTCAATGACAATTTCCGTCTGATGGACAACGGTGCCCAGATGGAATACGTGGCCGAACGTCTGCGCGGTGAAGTGGCCCGTTTTGATATCACGGACAAGTCTGGCAAAGTCGTGGTGGCCAAAGACAAGCGCGTGACGGCTCGCCACACGCGCGATTTGGAGCAATCCGGCACGACCCACATCACGGTGCCCGAGGATTTCTTGTTGGGCCGTGTGGTGGCTCGTGCGGTGGTCGATCCCGATACGGGCGAAATTTTGGCCAAGGCCAACGAAGAGCTGACCGAAGCGTTGTTGAAGAAGCTGCGTTCGGCGGGCGTGCGTGATTTGCAGTGCATCTATACCAATGAGCTCGATCAAGGCGCTTATATCAGCCAGACCTTGCGCATTGACGAAACCACCGACGAATTCCAAGCCCGTGTTGCCATCTACCGCATGATGCGCCCCGGCGAGCCGCCCACTGAGGATGCTGTGCAGGCGTTGTTCCAGCGGCTGTTCTACAACCCCGATACCTACGATCTGTCGCGCGTGGGCCGGATGAAGTTCAATGCCAAGGTGGGTACAGATGGGGCTACTGGCCCGATGGTGCTGACCAATGAAGACATCTTGGCTGTGGTCAAGATCTTGGTGGACTTGCGCAACGGTAAGGGCGAAGTGGACGACATTGACCACTTGGGCAACCGTCGTGTGCGCTGCGTGGGCGAATTGGCCGAAAACCAGTACCGTACCGGTTTGGCTCGGATTGAAAAGGCGGTGAAAGAGCGTTTGGGTCAGGCTGAGCAAGACCCGCTGATGCCGCACGATCTGATCAACTCCAAGCCGATTTCTGCTGCACTGAAAGGGTTCTTTGGTGCTTCGCAGTTGTCGCAGTTTATGGATCAAACCAACCCGCTGGCCGAAATTACGCACAAGCGTCGCGTTTCGGCCCTGGGCCCTGGTGGTTTGACGCGTGAGCGTGCTGGCTTTGAAGTGCGTGACGTGCACGTAACCCACTATGGTCGGGTGTGCCCTATCGAAACGCCTGAAGGCCCGAACATTGGTCTGATCAATTCGCTGGCTCTGTATGCGCGCCTGAATGAGTACGGTTTCATCGAAACCCCTTATCGCCGCGTGGCCGACGGCAAGGTCACGAACGAGATTGATTATTTGTCCGCCATTGAGGAAGGCAAATACATCATCGCGCAGGCCAATGCGGTGCTGGACGCTGAAGGCCGCCTGACGGGTGATTTGGTTTCGGCCCGTGAGAAGGGTGAGTCGGTGCTGGTGAGTGCTGAACGTATCCAGTACATGGATGTGTCGCCTGCACAGATCGTGTCGGTGGCCGCATCGCTGGTGCCGTTCTTGGAGCACGATGACGCCAACCGCGCGCTGATGGGCGCCAACATGTCACGTCAGGCTGTGCCTGTGCTGCGTCCAGAAAAACCGATGGTCGGTACTGGTATTGAGCGTGTGGCCGCTGTCGACTCGGGCACCGTGGTGACGGCCAGCCGGGGCGGTGTGGTGGATTATGTGGATGCCACCCGCATCGTGATCCGCGTCAATGATGCGGAGGCCGTGGCTGGTGAAGTGGGTGTAGACATCTACAACCTCATCAAATACCAACGCTCCAACCAGAACACCAACATCCACCAGCGTCCTATCGTCAAGCGTGGCGATAAGCTGGCCAAGGGCGATGTGATTGCCGACGGTGCTTCTACCGATTTGGGCGAAATCGCCATCGGTCAGAATATGCTGATCGCCTTCATGCCTTGGAATGGCTACAACTTCGAGGACTCGATTTTGATCTCGGAGCGTGTGGTGGCTGAAGACCGCTACACCTCGATCCATATCGAAGAACTGGTGGTCATGGCCCGCGATACCAAGTTGGGCGCAGAAGAAATCACCCGCGATATTCCCAACCTGTCGGAGCAGCAACTCAACCGTCTGGATGAGTCTGGCATCATCTACGTGGGTGCCGAAGTGCAGCCCGGTGATACGCTGGTCGGTAAGGTGACGCCCAAGGGCGAAACCACGCTCACGCCCGAAGAAAAGCTGTTGCGCGCCATTTTTGGCGAGAAGGCTTCGGACGTGAAGGATACCTCGCTGCGCGTTTCGCAAGGTTCGCAAGGCGTGGTGATCGATGTGCAGGTCTTTACCCGCGAAGGCATTCAGCGCGATAAGCGCGCCCAGCAGATCATCGATGATGAACCCAAACGCTATCGCCTGGATTTGAACGACCAGTTGCGCATTGTGGAGGCCGATGCCTTTGATCGTATCGAGAAGCTGCTCGATGGCAAGGTAGCCAACGGTGGCCCACAAAAGTTGCTCAAGGGTACGAAGATCGACAAGGCCTATCTGAACTCGGTGGAGAAATTCCACTGGTTTGATATTCGGCCTGCGGATGAGGTGGTGGCTGCACAACTCGAAAGCATCAAAAATGCTTTGGAGCAAACGCGCCACAGCTTTGACTTGTCGTTTGAAGAAAAGCGCAAAAAGCTCACCCAAGGCGATGAGCTGCCCGCTGGTGTGCTCAAGATGGTCAAGGTCTATCTGGCTGTGAAGCGCCGCTTGCAGCCCGGTGACAAGATGGCCGGTCGCCACGGTAACAAGGGTGTGGTCTCGAAGATCGTGCCCGTGGAAGATATGCCCCACATGGCCGATGGCACGCCTGCCGATATCGTGCTCAACCCGCTGGGTGTGCCCTCGCGGATGAACATTGGGCAGGTGCTGGAAGTGCATTTGGGCTGGGCTGGTAAGGGCATTGGTCAGCGCATTGACGAAATGCTGCGCCAAGAAGTCAAGGTGGCCGAGCTGCGCAAATTCTTGGAAGAGGTGTACAACTCGCGTGGCCGCCAAGAAGACCTGTCGCAACTGAGCGATGCAGATATCTTGGCGATGGCGCAGAACCTGACCAGCGGCGTGCCTTATGCCACGCCGGTGTTTGATGGTGCTTCGGAACAAGAAATCAAGGATATGCTCAAGTTGGCCTATCCAGACGATATTGCTGCCAAGAAGGGTTTGACCCCCACCCGCACCCAAGCCTATTTGTACGATGGCCGCACAGGTGAGCGTTTTGAGTGTCCCACCACCATCGGCTATATGCATTACCTCAAGCTGCACCACTTGGTTGATGACAAGATGCACGCCCGCTCTACCGGCCCATACTCGCTGGTTACACAGCAGCCGCTGGGTGGTAAGGCACAGTTTGGTGGTCAGCGTTTCGGTGAAATGGAAGTGTGGGCGCTGGAAGCCTATGGTGCTTCTTACGTGCTGCAAGAAATGCTCACCGTCAAATCCGATGACGTGGTGGGCCGCACCAAGGTGTACGAAAGCATCGTCAAGGGCGAACACGCCATCGAAGCTGGTATGCCCGAATCGTTCAATGTGCTGGTCAAGGAAATTCGCTCCTTGGGCTTGGACATCGAACTGGAACGCTCCTAATTTGAAAGGGAAAGAGTCTTATGAAATCGTTACTCGACCTGTTCAAGCAATTTACGCCCGATGAGCATTTCGATGCCATTCGCATCGGCATGGCCTCGCCTGAGAAGATCCGTTCTTGGTCTTTTGGCGAGGTGAAAAAGCCCGAAACCATCAACTACCGCACTTTCAAGCCCGAGCGTGATGGTTTGTTTTGCGCCAAAATTTTTGGCCCCATCAAAGACTACGAATGCCTGTGCGGCAAGTACAAACGCCTGAAGCACCGTGGCGTGATCTGCGAAAAGTGCGGCGTAGAAGTGACGCAGACCAAGGTGCGCCGCGAGCGCATGGGCCATATCGACTTGGCCGCGCCTTGCGCCCATATCTGGTTCCTCAAGTCCTTGCCTTCGCGTTTGGGCATGGTGCTGGACATGACCCTGCGCGACATTGAGCGTGTGCTGTACTTTGAAGCTTATGTCATCACCGACCCCGGCATGACGCCGCTGAAGAAGTTCAGCATCATGTCGGAAGACGACTACGATGCCAAGGTGAAAGAGTATGGCGATGAGTTTGTTGCCAAGATGGGTGCCGAAGGCATCAAGGATCTGCTCGAAAGCATTGACATTGAGAGCGAAATTGAGCGCCTGCGTGGTGACTTGACCGGCTCTGAAGTCAAGGTCAAAAAGAATGCCAAGCGCCTGAAGGTGCTCGAAGCGTTCAAGAAGTCGGGCATCAAGCCCGAATGGATGGTGCTGGAAGTGCTGCCTGTGTTGCCACCGGATTTGCGTCCGCTGGTGCCACTGGACGGTGGCCGTTTTGCTACCTCCGACCTGAACGATCTGTACCGCCGGGTTATCAACCGTAACAGCCGTCTGCGCCGTTTGCTGGAACTGAAGGCTCCAGAAATCATTGCCCGCAACGAAAAGCGGATGCTGCAAGAAGCCGTGGACAGCCTGCTGGACAATGGCCGCCGTGGCAAGGCCATGACGGGCGCCAACAAGCGCGCCCTCAAGTCCTTGGCCGACATGATCAAGGGTAAGAGCGGCCGTTTCCGCCAGAACTTGCTGGGTAAGCGCGTCGACTACTCGGGCCGTTCCGTCATTACCGTGGGCCCAACCCTCAAGTTGCACCAGTGCGGCCTGCCCAAGCTGATGGCGCTGGAACTGTTCAAGCCCTTCATTTTTGCCCAGTTGGAACAGCGTGGCATTGCCACCACCATCAAAGCGGCCAAAAAAGAAGTGGAATCTGGCACCCCGGTGGTGTGGGACATTTTGGAAGAGGTGATCAAAGAGCATCCCGTGATGCTCAACCGTGCGCCTACGCTGCACCGTTTGGGTATCCAAGCGTTTGAGCCGATTCTGATCGAAGGCAAGGCGATTCAACTGCACCCACTGGTTTGCGCGGCCTTTAACGCCGACTTTGACGGTGACCAGATGGCTGTGCACGTTCCGCTGTCGGTGGAAGCACAAATGGAAGCCCGCACTTTGATGCTGGCCTCCAACAATGTGCTGTTCCCAGCCTCGGGCGAGCCCTCGATTGTGCCCTCGCAAGACGTGGTGCTGGGCCTGTACCACGCTACCCGTGACAAGATCAATGGCAAGGGTGAAGGTCTGGTGTTTGCTGACACCGGCGAGGTGCAACGTGCGCTCGATGGTGGTGAGGTGGAACTCAACGCCAAAATCACCGTGCGCCTGACCCAGTGGACTAAGGACAAGGTCACGGGCGAGTTTGTGCCTTCTACCGCGCTGGTGCCAACCACTGCAGGCCGTGCTCTGTTGTCGGAAATCCTGCCCAAGGGGCTGCCGTTTGAGAATATCAACAAGGCGCTGAAGAAGAAGGAAATTTCCAAACTCATCAACGTCTCGTTCCGCAAGTGCGGTTTGAAGGAAACCGTAGTCTTTGCCGACAAGCTGCTGCAAAACGGCTTCCGTTTGGCGACACGTGCTGGTATCTCCATTGCGGTGGACGATATGCTGGTGCCCAAGGAAAAGCAGGGCATCTTGGAGCGTGCCGAGAAGGAAGTCAAAGAGATCGAGCAGCAATATGTCTCGGGTCTGGTGACTTCTGGTGAACGCTACAACAAGGTGGTGGATATCTGGGGCAAGGCCGGTGACGAGGTCTCTAAGGTCATGATGGCCCAATTGGCCAAGCAAAAGACTACCGACCGCCACGGCAAGGAAGTGGAGCAAGAGTCGTTTAACGCCATCTACATGATGGCCGACTCGGGTGCTCGGGGTTCTGCCGCTCAGATTCGTCAGTTGGCTGGTATGCGTGGCCTGATGGCCAAGCCCGATGGCTCCATCATCGAGACCCCTATCACGGCCAACTTCCGTGAAGGTCTGAACGTGTTGCAGTACTTTATCTCCACCCACGGTGCCCGTAAGGGTCTGGCGGATACGGCGCTGAAGACGGCCAACTCGGGTTACCTGACCCGCCGTTTGGTCGATGTGACGCAGGATTTGGTCGTGACCGAAGAGGATTGCGGCACAGCCAATGGCGCTTTGATGCGTGCCATCGTTGAAGGCGGTGAAGTGATCGAATCGCTGCGCGAGCGTATTTTGGGTCGTACTGCTGCTGAAGAAGTGCTGCACCCAGAAACACGGGCTGTGCTGGTGCAACCGGGTCAGATGCTGGAAGAAGACCTGATCGAAGAACTGGAACAGGCCGGTGTGGATGAAGTGCGCGTGCGTACCGCCCTGACCTGCGAAACCCGCTTTGGTTTGTGTGCTCGCTGCTATGGCCGCGATTTGGGCCGTGGTGGTTTGATCAACCTGGGCGAAGCTGTGGGTGTGATTGCGGCCCAGTCCATCGGTGAGCCCGGCACACAGCTGACCATGCGTACCTTCCACATTGGTGGTGCGGCATCGCGTGCGGCTATTGCCTCCAGCGTGGAAGCCAAGTCCAACGGTATCATTGGCTTCAATGCCACGATGCGTTATGTGACCAACACCAAGGGTGAGCTGGTGGTGATTTCCCGCTCTGGTGAAATCGTCATTCAGGACGAGCATGGTCGCGAGCGTGAGCGTCACAAGGTGCCTTATGGCGCTATCTTGACCATCAAACCCGACCAAACCATCAAGGCGGGCACGATTTTGGCCAACTGGGACCCGCTGACCCGCCCCATCATTACCGAATTTGCCGGTCAGGCCAAGTTCGAGAACGTGGAAGAAGGTTTGACGGTAGCCAAGCAGGTCGATGAAGTGACCGGCTTGTCAACGCTGGTGGTCATCGATCCCAAGCGCCGTGGCTCCACCAAGGTGGTCAAGCCACAAGTCAAGCTGATCGATGCCAACGGCAACGAAGTCAAGATTCCGGGTACCGACCATTCGGTGACGATTGGCTTCCAAGTGGGTGCGCTGATTCAGGTGCGCGATGGTCAGGATGTCGGCCCCGGCGAAGTGCTGGCCCGTATCCCAATCGAAGGTCAAAAGACCCGCGACATTACCGGCGGTTTGCCCCGTGTGGCCGAACTGTTTGAAGCCCGTACTCCCAAGGACAAGGGCACATTGGCTGAAGCCACGGGTACTATTTCCTTCGGCAAAGAGACCAAAGGCAAGGTGCGTTTGCAAATCACCGACCCCGATGGCAAGGTGTGGGAAGAACTGATCCCCAAGGAAAAGAACATCTTGGTGCACGAAGGCCAGGTGGTCAACAAGGGCGAACTGATTGTGGACGGCCCGGCCGATCCGCAAGATATTTTGCGTCTGTTGGGTATGGAAGAACTCTCGCGCTACATCGTGGATGAAGTGCAGGATGTGTACCGCTTGCAGGGCGTGAAGATCAATGACAAGCACATTGAAGTGATCGTGCGCCAGATGCTGCGCCGCGTGGTGGTGGAGAACCCAGGCGATTCCACCTACATTGCTGGTGAGCAGGTCGAACGTTCTGAAATTCTCAACACTAATGATGCTTTGCAGGGCGAGGACAAGATCCCAGCTACCTACAGCAACTTGTTGTTGGGTATTACCAAGGCGTCGTTGTCTACCGATTCGTTCATCTCGGCTGCTTCGTTCCAAGAAACGACCCGTGTGCTGACCGAAGCAGCCATCATGGGCAAGAAGGACGAGCTGCGTGGTCTGAAAGAAAACGTGATCGTTGGCCGCTTGATTCCTGCGGGCACTGGTATGGCCTACCATCAGGCCCGCAAAGCCAAAGAGGCGATGGACGATGCCGAGCGTCGCGCCATTGCCGAGGCTGAAGCGGCTGAAATGGCCAGTATCGATCTGTCTGACACAGAGGCAGACACACACGACGCCGCTGCTGATTGATCACCGGCTGTAGCGTGTAACTGCTGGCTCCCGGTCTGTTGCGGAAGCAACAGGCCGGGAGTTTTTTCTGGTGCCAACCGTTCGGTGGGCCATGCCTGCACCGCATGGGGCATGGGAAAAGAAAGTGTATGTTGTCTTCGTCTGTTTTTTGGGGTGTTCTTGCCATCATGGTGTTTTGGGCGGTGGGGGCTTACCACCGCATCGTGCGCTTGCGTTCAGCAGCATTGCAGGCTTT
This sequence comes from Giesbergeria sinuosa, assembly GCF_042652905.1. Classification (NCBI taxonomy): domain Bacteria; kingdom Pseudomonadati; phylum Pseudomonadota; class Betaproteobacteria; order Burkholderiales; family Comamonadaceae; genus Giesbergeria; species Giesbergeria sinuosa. The sequence goes on from NZ_JBHSHJ010000016.1 coordinate 12,678, forward strand.
TGGTGGTCTAGATGCCCATTGGGTACGCATGTTGGCGATGTTGGGCGAATGTGATGCCGCACAGGTGACGGCAGGGCGGGTGATTGTGTCGGGGCGGCCAGAATGGCTGGCCGCCATGAATCGCTTTGCTGCTTGCCTAGCGGTAGCCCGTGCGCGGCCTTTGCAGTCGGAGGTGGCTGCGGAGTTGGTGGCAGCCCGTCAGGCGTTGGATGGGGCTTGGGCTGCATTGCTGGCTGGCCCCGATGTTTCTGCTGAAATATGGGCCCCTTGGGCGCAGCGTTGGGAGCAACATCAACTGCAAAATACATTGGCTATAGAGCAGTTCAACCATGCTGTAGTGCAGTACAACGAGGCAATTGCCCAGTTTCCTGCGTTGGTGTTGGCCCGTTTTTTTGGTTTTAAGGCAGCAATTCCTCTATGAAAAGACCCGCCTCTCGCTCCATTTCGGGTATGCAGTCCGCAGTCTCAGTGGTTGCTGATGCTGCAGTGCCGGCCCAAGGCGTGGCATTGTCCCGGCAGTTGCGTGCAGTAGCGCAGGCGTTGCACGCTGTTCGCCAAGGCCGCTCAGGGACTGCGGTGTTGGAATCTGTGGCACCTGCCTTGCGGCCGGGGGTGCAGGCATTGTTGTTCCAGGTGTTGCGCCATCTGGGGTGTGCCCAGGCTTTGGGTCGGGTGTTGGCCCCACGCAAGCCCGCACCCGCTGTGGATGCGCTGCTGTGTGTGGCACTGGCCCTGTGCTGTGATCAGGAACAGGCGCTGTATGAGCCTTTCACATTGGTCAATCAGACGGTGGAGGCTGCTAAGCAGGAGGCAGGCACCCGCGCGCAGGCAGGATTTTTGAATGCTTGCTTACGCCGTTTTTTGCGTGAATCTGCCAGCCTGTTGCAAGCGGTGAGCAATGATGTCCAGGCCCAATGGAACCATCCAGATTGGTGGGTGCAGCGACTGCGCCAAGACCATCCGCAGCATTGGCAACAGGTATTGCAGGCCAACCGTCGGCAAGCACCGATGGTGCTGCGTGTGAATTTGCAGAAAAATACGTTACTTCAGTACCACCAGGCGCTAGAGGTTGCAGGGATTGGCGCTGTAGCGGTGGGGGAGGCTGGTCTGATATTGCAACAGGCGGTGCCTGTGCAAACGCTACCGGGCTTTGCCCAAGGTTGGGTCTCGGTGCAGGATGCCGCAGCACAGCAGGCAGCACCGTTGCTGCTCGCGGGCATGGATTTGTCGCAACCCCTGCGGGTGTTGGATGCCTGTGCTGCTCCGGGCGGTAAAACCGCCCATTTGCTGGAGTATGCGGGTGTTGGGGCTCCACTACAGGTGACGGCGTTGGAAATTGACTCCCAACGTGCCCAGCGTATTCATGAGACGTTAGAGCGTTTGGGGCTGCATGCCCAGGTCTTGGTGGCTGATGCCAGCCGACCGCAAGATTGGTGGCAGCAGCAGTGTGGTGGTGCCTTGTTTGATGCCATTTTGTTGGATGCGCCTTGCACGGCATCGGGTATTGTGCGCCGCCATCCCGATGTGCCTTGGCTGCGCCGTGAAAGCGATATTGCCCAACTGGCCTTCATCCAGGCCCGTTTACTCGACACCCTCTGGCCGTTGCTACAACCGGGTGGCCGCTTGTTGTATTGCACTTGTTCTGTTTTCCGGGCAGAGGGATCTGCGCAGGTACAGGCGTTTCTTGCACGCAACACTACGGCACGCCATTTGTCATCGCCTGGACATTTGTTGCCTGGCGTAGATGTTGCAGGGCGCATCGTCCCGGACAATCCAGAGGGTGAACACGACGGATTTTTCTACGCCCTGCTGCAAAAAGACCTTGCCTGAACGCACACTACGGCGGCGCTGGGGTATTTGGTGGCTATGGGGATGGCTGTGTTGTGGTTTGGTGTTGTGGTCGCCCTTGTTGGGTGCGCAGCCCACAACAGATGCACTGGAGTTGCGTGTATATAGCAGCCCTGAGGGCTTGCATTTGAGCACGGAGCTTCCTGTAGAGTTGCCCAAAGCGATTGAGGATGCCTTACAGCAGGGCATCCCCTTGTTTTTTGTGGCAGAGGCGCAGGTGCTGCGTCAACGGTGGTACTGGTCTGCGCAAACCGTGGCCCAGACGGTACGCTATATGCGTTTGAGCTATCAGCCTTTGACGCGCCGTTGGCGTTTGGTGGTGTCTCCGTCTCCAATTGACCGCAGCGGTTTGGGCGTAGTGCCCGGAAACAACCACGATAGTTTGGCGGAGGCTTTGGCTGCCATGAAGCGGATTGCCCGTTGGAAGATTGCCGATGCACCCGCCTTGGAGGCTGGGGGGCAGTACGTTGTGCAATTGCGTTTTCGCCTCGATACGTCCCAACTACCCCGAACCTTGCAGGTGGGCATGTTGGGGCGCTCCAGTTGGAATTTGGTTTTGCAGGGCAGTCAGCCGGTGCTGTGGGAGCTTGCGCCATGACCGTACCCTTTCCTATCGACTTGAATACCAAGTCCCGTGCTGTGCGTTGGGTGTTGGGTATAGGCACCACGGTGATGGTGGTAATTGGTTTGCTGTTGCTGTTTCTGTTGCTGCTGGCCACCAATAATCGGATGCTGTACGAGCACAACTACGCTTGGCTGTTTGCTACCAACGTGGCTGTGGCCTTGTTCCTATTGGGTTTGTTGGTGTGGGTGGTGTGGCGTTTGGTGGCTCGACTGCGGCGGGGACGTTTTGGCAGCCGTTTGTTGGTGAAGCTGGCCGCTATTTTTGCTTTGGTGGGGCTGGCACCGGGGGCGTTGATTTATGTGGTGTCGTACCAGTTTGTCTCACGTTCGATTGAGAGTTGGTTCGATGTCAAGGTGGAAGGTGCGTTGGTCGCTGGCGTGAGCTTGGCTAGGGCTACATTGGACACCCAGGTGAGTGAAGCTGCAGCCAGGGTGCGCAATGCCAGCACTCAGGTGGCTCAGGTCTCTCCAGCGGCGGCTGGGCTGGCGCTGGAGCGGATTCGGGATGAGCTGGGGGCTACGGATGTGCTGCTGTGGAGCGGTTCGGGGCAGTTGTTAGCCAGTGCCGGGCCGACGAGCTTTCAGCTCCATCCAGAGCGGCTATCGGCACAGCAATTGCGTACTGTGCGTGAGCAGCGGGCAGTGGCACAGATTGAGGGGCTGGACGATTTGCCCAATCTGGCCTCCCGACGTGAAGTGCGTATCAAGGCCATCGCGTTGGTGAATAGCTCCAGCGTGGGGCTGTTGGCTGAACAGCGTTTTTTGCAGGTCACTGTGCCACTGGCACCGGTGCTGCTGGCCAACGCCTTGGCCGTGCAAGAGGCCAACCGTGAATACCAGGAGCGGGCACTGGCCCGGGAGGGGCTGCGCCGCATGTACATCGGCACCCTGACCCTGAGTCTGTTTTTGGCAGTCTTCACAGCCTTGTTGCTGGCAATTTTGTTAGGCAATCAATTGGCACGACCGCTGCTTGTGCTGGCCGAAGGGGTGAGAGAAGTGGCTGCAGGCAATCTGCGCCCCAAGGTGGTGCTGCAAGGCCATGATGAGCTCGATGGCTTGACCCGCTCATTTGCTTTGATGACGCAGCAACTGGCCGACGCCCGCGAGACCGCCGAGCGCAGTATGGGGGCGCTGGATACGGCCCGTGCGCGGTTGCAGACGATTTTGGACAACCTGACAGCGGGGGTGGTGGTGTTGGATGCACAGGGCTGCATTCGTTCTTCTAACCCCAGTGCAACCCGCATTTTGCGTGCTCCATTGGCTGCCTACTGGGAGCGGCCTTTGGCCCAAGTGCCGGGACTGGAAGGTTTTGCCGTGGAGGTGCAACAGCAATTTGCTGCTTTTGTGGAGCACCGCGATGAGCACGGCCCTGACCATTGGGAACATGCCTTTGAATTACACGCTTCCCCCAGTGGAGCGGGTCACCATGCCACCAGCTTGGTAGCCCGTGGTGCCGAATTGCCTGATGCAGCCCGTCTGCTGGTGTTTGACGATATTTCTGAGATTGTGTCGGCCCAACGCGTACAGGCGTGGGGTGACGTGGCCCGGCGTCTGGCCCACGAGATTAAGAACCCGCTGACACCTATCCAACTGTCGGCTGAACGGTTGGAGATGAAGCTCTCGGGCAAATTGCCCGCTACTGAGCAAGCATTGCTCACCAAGTCGGTGCGCACTATCGTGCAGCAGGTCGATGCCATGTTGCGGCTGGTCAATGAGTTTCGTGACTACGCCCGCCTGCCTGCGGCTGAATTGCAGCCTTTGCAGCTCAATGCACTGGTCACAGATGTGTTGCATCTGTACGAATCCGACCATGCCAGGGTGCCAGTGCAGGTGCAACTCGATCCACAATGTCCACCGATTGCAGGTGATGCCCAGCAGTTGCGCCAAGTGATCCACAATCTACTCCAGAATGCGCAGGATGCCACGGAGCAGGCACGCACCGACCCACAGCTGCCTTTGCCAGCGGTGTGCATCAGCACCCATTGGAGCCGCACAGCCAGACGAGTACGGTTGCTGGTCAGTGACCGTGGTGGTGGGTTTCCGACGCATATTTTGCAGCGTGCTTTTGAGCCTTATGTCACGACCAAAGCCAGGGGGACTGGCTTGGGGTTGGCGGTGGTGAAGAAGATTGCCGATGAACACGGCGCCCGTATTGAGCTGGCCAACCGTCTGGAAGATGGCATCGTGTTGGGGGCGCAAGTATCGCTATCATTCGTCCCTGAGCATGCGGTCGCCTCGTGAGGGCGCTGCGTGTACTGCAGTTGGAAGGCACTTCACATACATGGCAAACATTTTGGTGGTCGATGATGAGCACGGCATCCGTGATCTGCTGTCAGAAATCCTCAACGACGAGGGACACAGCGTGGATCTGGCCGAGAATGCCACCCAGGCCCGTGCGGCACGGGCTGCGGCACCATACGATCTAGTCCTGCTGGATATCTGGATGCCAGACACCGATGGCGTGACTCTGCTGAAAGAGTGGGCCGCTGGCGGTTTGTTGAACATGCCCGTCATCATGATGAGTGGTCATGCCACTATCGACACGGCAGTAGAAGCTACCCGCATCGGTGCATTTTCGTTTTTGGAAAAGCCAATTACCTTACAAAAGCTGCTCAAAGCAGTAGAGGCCGGGTTGGCGCGCAGCCAAGCGCGTGTGGCGCCTTTGGCGGCTGCGGCATTGGCTGCCTCGGTGCCAGGACAGGCTCCGGTTGTCACCGCTGCCTACTCTGGTTCTGGGGGGGCAGAGGTGGTCTCTGTATCGCTGTCGCCGTACCAAGATTTTGATTTGGATCGCCCGTTACGGGAGGCCCGCGACGGTTTTGAAAAAGCCTATTTTGAGTTCCATTTGGCCCGTGAGGGCGGCTCCATGACCAGAGTGGCGGAGAAGACCGGGTTGGAGCGCACCCATCTCTACCGCAAGCTGCGTCAGTTGGGGGTGGATCTGGGGCGTGGTAAGCGCAATGGATAAATTGCACTGAATTTGCACAAGGCTTGTTTTTTCCACTATAATTCAAGGCTTAGGCCCGGTAGCTCAGTCGGTAGAGCAGAGGATTGAAAATCCTTGTGTCGGCGGTTCGATTCCGTCCCAGGCCACCAATCAAAACAACAACTTAGCCACTTCTTACCAAAGTGGCTTTTTTGTTTCTAAAGCCCATGTAGCCACCAGTACATGGTTTTGGTACTTTGGGGCCACCAGCACATGGGCAGACTAGACGATGGCGCGGCCTACGCCATTGTCGTAACGGGTGTCGGAAATCGGGATAGCCCAAAACTGGGCCATCTATCGATAGCTTGGCGATAACGAAACTTTTGTAATTGGTCGGGGTGTAAACCATCGCAGTGGAATGGTTTGCCTACGATGGTGGTTCTACAAAAGTTTTGTAGGAGTGTCGCTAGTGTCAATGCACGAAGCCATCTTTGGTAGGGGTAGAACAGTAGTCGTGTCACCAACCGCCATCGGGTTTGAAGGTGGCCGCAGCACCAATGAGCGTGCTTACGTTTTCAGGTGGTGTGTCACAAAACAGGTGTTTTCCGTCTATCGCCACGTAAGGCCTCAAACGCCTCAGAAAACAGGGTCAAAACAGTACGTCAAACCGTGTCGGATTGCTCCGATAGACTGAAACTCAGTCCAAACCCTTTTCCGACATCGAAATGGCGGCTGGTGAAACGACTGTTGGTTCTCCCCCTTGCTGCACGCTTCCTAATTGCAAGGCTCCCAATGCCACGACATAGGCACGGTTCTGTAACAGTGGATCATCTATTGAATCCAGAGTACGCCCAAGCTCTACCGCTATTGGTGAAAGACGCTCAATGCAGGTAGCTGCTGGATCGAAGTCTGGACGCAGCAAATCCCAAGGAGCCACACCAAAGGTTGCTGCGAGCTTATCGAGCTTATCGAGCCCGATGCTGGTTTCATCGGATCGAAGCCGGGCCACCGTGCCCAGACCAACACCTGACTCCCTAGATAGGCGGTTGAGGTTCACGCCCCCATAGTGGCGCTGCATCAGCAGTTCTAGTGAGCGCCAAAGGTTCTGCTTGGTGTTCTGGGGTGTATTCATTTTTGAAATATTACATTCTGTCTTCAAGGGGTGGGGTTGCCAGAGTCAATGCGCGATGCCACCTTTGGTGCGAACGCTCACCAACCAAAGTACGCACCTTCAAAAGCGCCAAAACCATGCGTACCGGGTGCGTACCGCCATCTTGCGTACCAGTCGGCAACGGTCTATTTCATGGATACCAGCGTGGATACCGGCCTTGAATACCGCTGCTCCAAATGCAGTTTTCCGTGGAAACTTGGCTGGAAACCGCTATCTTGGAAACGCCGTCCTTGCTGGTAACCACCGTGGTAACCAGTGCCTTGGTAACCAAACAGCCAATTGCGTGGTTACACCGTGGTTACACCATCCTTGGAAACACCGTCTTGCGCCGCACGCACAGCTTGGCGGATTACCTTCAATCCGGCCTCAATCTCAGCCAGCATGGGCGTTATCAGCGTCTCGAATGCTGTCTCTACAACTTCGGTGGCCGTGCCGTGCATCAATGATGCCAGCGCCCGATCTTCTGTTGGGGTCAACGTGATGACATCGTCTCCGATGTCGTACTTCACATAGCGATTGGGAAGAATGGTTTTGCTGATGATGCGTGGGGCCGGGTACACCTCCACCAGCTCGTACACACCACGGATCAGGCGCTTGAGGCGGCCATTGTCCACCAGTGCACCAAGGCGGTCATCCACGATGGATAGCTTGAGGCCAGTCAGGGCGGCCACAGTCTCACGGGTTGCGATCTGATCGGCTGCACGTAGCTCTTGGACAGCTTGGTACACACGCTCAGTGCTGGGGATATGGGTGTTCGTGGCATTGGTCATAGCCTGATTCTTTGGTAGCCCACCTCAATGCCGAAACCCTAAACAGGGGTGGTTTTAGGGGAGTGCTAGCAAAAAGCAAAACCCGGTGCATTACCATGCCGTCACGGGTTTAAGCCAATACAGGGGCCAAACAGGAGAACGAAAATGCTGGGAATGCAGTACACGGGGCTGGCACTTCGCCACTGGCAGGAGTGGCTACCCAAAATGACCCAAGAGCTACGCGATCAGGGGCAACTGAACCACGCGGCGCAGATGGCCAGCAAACGGGCAGCCGAGCAGGTCGCCAAGCTGATGGAGCAGGGGATGCAACAGCACGAAGCGGAGGAGATGGTGCTGCCACAGGAGATTCTGTTCAAGCCGGAGGAATCGGACGAGGACGAACAGGAGTAAGTAATAAAGGGTGCAGCAAAAAGCAAAACCCGGCGCATAGCCGGGCTGTCTGGTTAAAGGGGGCGGTGTTTTGCTCCCATTGCATGATGGTGGAGTCGCTATCTGCTGCCCCGTGCGTTGAAACCGTGAGTTTCAGAACGGCATCTCGCCATCCATCGGGTCGTGGTGCTGTGGTGCTGCAAATCCGCGTGCAGCATCATCATCCCGTGGGCGGCGCTGCTGCTGGCCTTCCCCTTGAGTGGCGTTGCGCTTATGGCGCACTTGGTACACGGTCATTACCTGCTGGGCCACCACATCCAAGGCTGGGCGGTGATTGCCATCCTTGTCCTGCCATGTCCCCACCTTGAGCGGGCCGGTCACTGCCACGCTATCGCCCTCCTTCAGTCCCAGTAAGGCGGCCACCGGGCCATCATCAAAGGCAATCACGCTCACAAACTGCACTTCGCCGTCCGTACTGGTGGCGCGCAGCTTGGCTAGGGCAAAGGGTTTGCTGTTCTTGCCGGTGCGTTGGGTGGGTGTGCCATGTACCTTGCCTGCAATCAGTGCGTCAATCATTGGGTAGTCCTTTCTTTAGCTTTTTGGATGGCAGCCGCCGCATGGATGGATGCCCAAATAGCCGGGCGGTTTGCCTCTATGTAGGCGGTTTGGGCTGCATCTTCCTCCGTGGTCTGGTGACAGTCACAACAGAACTTAGCCTCTATACGTTCCCATTGGCCGGTAGCAATATTCCGGAAGGAAGTTGCGTCCCAACAGATAGGGCCGCCATCAGTGTCGCCGTGAGGATCAAAAGAAGCGCAGTTGCCACAGGTGCGGGCGCTGGGCGTGGGTGTCATGTGGATTCTTTCTGGCTTTGGGCCTGTTCATAGAGGTTGTAGAGGTGCTGGCCCGTGGAGCAGCGGTCAGAGTGGCCATTGCTTCGGGCATGGGCCTTGCAGGTGTCACAGCCCCAATGGTGTGCCAGATATGCCTTGTCTGCCTCATGCCACGGCTGGGCACTGTGGAACTGGGGTAGCGGTTTGGCGGGGTCAGGCTGGACACCAATGAACCGCTCACGGGTGGCCACCTCGATATAGGTGTCATGTAGTTGCTGGCCGGTCGTGCAGCGGGTGCCCATTCCGGTCTTCACCACGGCCAAGCACTGAGGGCAGTCCCAGTAATGTGCTTGGTCAGACTTATCGGCATCGCGCCATGTGGTGGGGGCTGGCGCTGGTGGTATCGCCTTGGATGGCATGGCCGGGGCCACGGGTGCCCGCTTCGCCAGTTGTCCCCAAAGGTAGGCGGCCAGTCCATCATAGTCGCCGTGCGGGGTGGATTGAATGTCACTGTGCCAGTCTGCGCGTGCCTTTGGGCTTGCACCCGTGTGGTCACAGTAGGCCATTGCCAGCGCCAGCAGTTGGGATAGACCGGGGGTAAGTGGCGCCTTTTGCACTTGGTCTATGGGCTGTTGGGACAGCAGTTGCAGCAGTTCGACACGGTGCTGGCGCAGGACTGGCAGCAGGGCCACGATGCCTTCTTTGTTGCCCGATGCCTTCACCTCATTACCCAAAAGGTACAGATTGACCCCAACATCTTGGGCGCGTTCTAGGATGGTTGCGGCACTCATACTGTGATCTCCATCCATTCATCACCCCCAGAATTTGCCGAAGGGAGCGCCGAAGAGTGCGAAGGGAGCGTATTTCTAAATGTGCGCTCTTCGCTCCCTTCGTGCTCCCTTTGGGGGTGGCTTGGCAATCTCCACAGCCACCCACCACCCATACCCTCCTTCGTTTTTTCTATACCCAATTTGAGGGATGCCCGTTTAATTTGGTCGCGGGAGTAGCCAGCACCGTCCGCATCTTTGTAGATGGCTTTGGCCGATAACGGGCCATCGGACAGCAAACCACGCAAGAATCCAGCAACGTTCATCGCCTCGTTTGCGGTTTGGTCTTCGGGGTCGGTCAGTAGCTCACGGGCGCTGCCCTCTACCGCCTTGCCCCATGCGATGCGCGAGGCTTGGATGCCGGGTATCGGCTCGGCCTGCTCTAGGTGGTATTCAAAGCCACCATCATCCGGGCCGATGTTGCTTTTGCCACGGGCCAAGATGCGCGCGTCTTCCCCGTCCTTGCCCTTCACCTTCGCTGCCACCAGCACGACACGGGCCACAGCAGTAAAGGCCACGCTGCCCACTACCCGCTGTGCAGGGTCAGTCCCTTGTCCGCCTTTGGCAAAGTGGGTAATGCCCAACACAGCACAGCCACAGGCGGCCCCCATATCTACCAAGGGTTGCAAGGCGCGGCGCACTTCGGTGTTCTTGTGGCTATCGCCCGTCACAGCACTGACAACGGGGTCAACAATCAGCAGCTTGATACCGCCGATTTGTTCAATCGCCGCTTGCAATTGGGGCAAGTCACGCGCCGGGTCAAAGGGCACTACGTCACCATCGCGCCGGGTAGCCTCGATAAAGTAGCAGCGGCTTTTGTCAGCGCCAGCGGCCAACAGGCGCGGCAGCAGGGTATCGGCGGGATCGTCTTCACCACTCCAAATGAGCACGTTGCCAGCTTCGCAGCGGCTGCCATCGGGCCACTTACCCCCAATGGTGACAGTTGCGGCAGCGGCCATTGCAATCGTGGTCTTGCCTTGTCCGGGGGCACCAGCCAAGATGTGTAGTTTGCCGATAGCAAGCCAGTATTTCCATAGCCAGACAACCGGAACAGACTCCATATCAGCACCACAGCGCAACACCACACCATCGTTAGCGTTGCGTTGCACAGCGGGTGTCGTGGGCGTGGCCTGTGGGGTTGGCACGGCCTCCCATTCGCTAGGCTCCAGCGGCGCGAAGGTTTGCGCGTACTCTGGCACCTCGGGTGCAGCAGGCAACTGGGCTGGGGGCTTGGGCATGTGGCGTGGCAAAACATGCTGGTCTGCCAAAGCGCCCAACGCTTGAATGCGTTCGATGTCGTGTGTCATTGGAAAAAGTCCTGCATCATTTGGATACGGCCAGCGGCTTGCTGCATGCGGCAGCGGTCTTCGTCACTCAGTTGCACCCCGTAGGCGATGTTTCCGGCGGCGATGGCGACAAGGTGGGCTTCAAAGGCCAGCAGCTCTAAGGCGGCGCGTGCTGGTAGTGGTGCTGCACGCACATGGCCGGGCGGGGTGGTGCCATCGTCCACCCATGCTCCCAAGTCTTTGCACGCTTGCACAAAGCCGGTGCCGGTAGATGCCATGTGGTAGCCGATAACGTCTCCACCCCTAGCGCCGCAACCGGCCATGCAAACGAAAGCGCCGGTCTCGGTGTTGATTCGCATGGAGTCGCTGCCGTCGTGGAATTCGCAACGAGCAGTCTTCCATTTGGCGCGGCGTGGGCCTGTGAGGTGCAAGCCTTGGGTCTCGTAGTAGCTGGCCGGGTCTGGCAGACGGGATTTATCCAGCGGCATGGGGAGCCTTCATCCACAGGCCGGGCACACCGGCGGCGCAGCTTGATGCTGCATTCAGCGAGATAGGCATGGTTTACCCCTTGGCTGTGTGGGTGCTGGATGTCAGCGGTTGCAGGGCTTGTAGTGCTTGACGCAACTTGCGTCGGGCTTGAGCCACGTTGTCGCGGCGCAGATAGAACCCGGCCAGACTGATGCTGGTGATGGCTTCGCTATGCAAGGCTACCGGGTCAAAGAGGTGGGAATGCTTGCCCGTGCTGGGCGCAATACGGCCCTTGGGCATGAGGGTGTTAGCCATGAATGGCTCCTTTGTGAACAGGTTTGAAACCTGCCGCCCCAGCGGCCAAGCAAGGGTGGCAGGCCGTGCAGGGTTGGCCGACCGGCACAAAGGAACCGGCACACCCTCGCGGGTGTCCCCACACGGCCCACCAAAACGGGATAGCTGTGCGTGCCATGCGCAGCACATGGACGTAAAAAGAGCCGCTGTCCAATGTGGGCGCGGCTGCTGCACCTTTGTGTGATACCGGGCGGCCAAGCCCGTGATGCTTTTGGGCATCGGTGGTAACTGTAGCACGGCCAGCCACAGCCACAGCCAAGCAAGTGCAAGCCAGCCCAGCACATTGACAGCTTGCGTCTTGCTGGGCAGTGGTGGGCAGAATCCCGCTTGATGTTGCTACGCTTTCCATTGCCTTCGGGTGGTGGGGGGCGTTTTGCTTTGTGGGCATCTTTACACCCCAAGAAGTGCGCGAATATCTGCCGTCTTCCACGCCAAACGGCCATTGATGCGAATCGGACGCAGTGGGCCTTGCTCGGTGCAGGCCCATGAGCGCATTGTCTGCGGGCGGCGTGCCAAGTAGTACGCGGCCTGCTCTGTCGGTACAGTAGGGCGGGTTTCCAGCTCCAGCGGTGGGAAGTTGGGGACAGTGGCTACGCGGCGGATAGCGGCGTTGTGATGGATGTCGTTTTGCAAAGTTCACCTTTCAAACACGTTGATTTGTGTTCTGGAATGAACTGTGCCCAGCCAAAAGGGGAAGAAATAGCCCTCCTCCCAATTGATTCCGACCTATTTTTCTCGTTGGGCTGGCTGGGGGTGGGCACCAAGCATCTTCAACCCCTCCTCAATAGCCAGATTGAAAGCGGCTTCCTCTTTCTTTACCAAAGCCTTGGAGGTATCAAACAATTTCCGCATGGCCGAATCGGTTAGACCTTTAGTTTTCTTCGCCCATGCCGGGCTACGTTGAACCTTGCGCAGCACCTCGGAAAAACGAAGTTCTTGATGCTCGTGGACAAGGTATTCAACATGAAAAAAGAGAGACCTTCTTTCTTCCGTAGTCCATTTGGTAGGCCGTCCTGCTCGATCGGATAGCTGGAGTCCCGGCACATACGTATGCGCAAGCAGGCGTGCCAGTTGTTCATGGTGGCCTGCCTTTATTTCCAAGTGCTCGAATGCGGGTAGATGCCGTCTTGCAAGAGTGTTTGCCATCTGTGGCCAGTCCCCTTCCTCAATCTTGAGAAACTGAAAGAGTAGTTGCATCTTTCTGTCAATTTTTCGCGCGCAGTCATTGCGCACCCGCTCATCGTCCGATTCTTTCGGGCGTGCTATTGGGTGACTAAGTTCTTTTGGGTATCCCATTGTCATCATCCTGCAACCCGCAATAGGAGCCACCAGCAAACCAGCGGGTCTGGCGGTTCGGTTGGATTGCAGTCCTTCCTAGCTGGCAGCAGAAAAGATCAGGTGTAGGCCAGTGCTTTGCGTACAGTATCAGAGGGCACCTTGGGCAGGGGCACTTCAGTGGCTAGAACCATGCTGATCTGGATAACCGTATTCATCATGCACTAGCAGCCTTGGTAGGGTGATAACGCTCCAGCACACTGCCATCCAATGGTGCGCCTTCCAAGAAAACCTGTTTAACTGCCTCTGTAATGGCCTCCCAAATACCAGATCGGGTCAGTACAGGAATTTCCTTGGCCAGCACACCACTCAACACCCCATTGGTTTGCTCAATGGAACGCAATATCCGGTCTGCTTGGTGATCCGGCATTTCAACAATTTCTTTAATAGCTTGGCGAGCACGCAGGTGGCTGCGCAGGTAACGTGACTCATGGCGCATTTGCTCAGTGATGGTTCTTGCAATGATGTTGGCCATAAACACCACATGAGGGACTAAATCCGGGTATCGCCACAAAGGTCGCGCTTGCTCTGGGGCGTGGAATACGAAGTTCGAGACCACTCCATCAGGGTAGGCAGTACGTGTACTGCCGAACTCAAATTGATCGCTGACCCTTTGCATGAGGGGTTTGGATACCCGATCCAGCACTTGGTCATAAGTACGTCGTTCACTGCTATCACTGATAACGGCAGAGATAGGCAGAATCATCGGTTCTGGCATTACGCCATCCCGACGCAAAATGTCATTGACCAAGAAACGATGCACTCGTCCATTGCCATCGGCCAGAGGGTGGATGTAAACGAAACTGAACGCGGCTACCGCACTGCGCATTACTGGGGATTGCCCTTTGGTGCGTTGCAAAAATGTCCGTAAACCATCCAGCATTGGCCCTAAATCATTCTCTGGTGGGGCAATATAGTGAACGATTTCTTGATAGCGCAGTGTTTCGCCCACAAAGACCGGCGATTCTCGTACGCCAAGCCGTTGAAGTGATGTGACATCCCCCAGAATTTCCCGCTGTAGTTCTGCCAGTGCCTTGTCGCTGAGTGGTAAATCGCCTTGGCCGGTACGTCGCGCCATCACATCAGCAAACCGTTGGATACGGGTTGTCCGTTCTGCTTCGCCTTCGATCAAGAAGCTGGCCTTGCTTTCGCGCAAAGTCATCCAAGCGGCAGCCCGTAGCAGCAAGTCGTCGCCAAACTCTGTGGTCAGCTCTTCCAGTAAAACCGCCACATTAACTGCTGATGCCTTCTTCAAGCCATCCGTCTTCACCACATACGGGCAAAATTCTCGGGTGCCGGGCAAGTTGTCGTTGACCCGCCAGCGAGGTACCTTGACCACTTGGTCAGGCGAGGCAGTGACCAACTTGTCGCTATCAAGGGCATCAATGTAGTTGCCACCCAAACGGGCGGGTGGTACCAGCATGGAGCCTGTCAACCATTCGTACAGGAAGGCCGCTCGGCGTGCGTATTGGCCTGTCGGCTCTGCATCTACCCATGACTGAATGTCGCAGGCTCCTGTCTTGGTAAACAGACGGGCCAAAAATTCAAGGTGCGGTACCTCATGACGCAGATGGAAGTGCAGGTGTGCTGCCAGCTTGTTGTCTGGACGCATCGACTCTTGGAATGTCTCCTGCCGAAAGCCTTCTTGAATTTGTGTCTCACGTCTGCTACCAATCTGACTGACCACTGGCAATCGCGCCATTGGCATTACATCAAATGTTTGTGCAAGCCACGCAGCACCGATAGGGTCAGGGATGTCATTCAAGGGCATCTCCAATCAGCAGAATGAATTTTAGGAAGCTATTTTCCGGAAAATTCGATTGTTTTTGCAATGATTCAATTACAAACAGCTTTATTTGCATAAAAACAATTATCGAGCATGGGAGGCTGGGCTGCCTGATTAGGCGTTAGCCCCTCAACTGGAGGTGATCTAGTTCGCCACCATGCGCAACCTACTGGGCTGGACTTGGGCATCAAACGGTACCCGAGCCTGTTCCAAAATCCAAGCCTCTATGCGCTCGTGGTGAACGCGCAGCAGGTCGAGTGGGCGGCGGATGTAGTTCTGCTCACGCACGCCTTGGGGGGCATGGCCTTGGATTTGGGCACTGATGCCGCCGGGGATGTCTAACCACTCGCACAAGCTGGCGAAGGAGCGGCGCAGTCCGTGCAAGGTCAGTTTGTCCAAGCCAGCGGCTCTACAGGCTTGGCGGTGGGCAATGCTGGGTTCTTGTAAGCGGCCCGATGCGCTGGTCGGGCTGGAAAATACCCATTCATTGCGGCGCGGTAGGGTGCTGAGTAGCTGTGCTACATAGGGTGTAAGAGGTACGGCGCGGCGGCCTTCTGCCTTGTCCTTCATATCAATACCACGCCACTGAAAATTTACGTCGTCCCACTTCAGTTCCGCCAATTCTTCACGGCGGGCACCCGTCAATAACAGCACTTGTAGATAGGCGCTTATGACTGGGTTCTGTAGCTGGCATACATGCTGGAACCATGCGGGCAATTGTTCGCGTTGCAGGTAGTCGTTCTTGGTCTGCGCTTTGCCTGCGATCTCGCGCGTTTTCTTGGCGCTGGCAGCGTTGGGGTCTGCCTTGCCGCCTAGGTCGGGTTCTGTTTGTGTCCAGCGTAAAAAGGCTTTCAGCAGGCGCAGCGCCAGCCGTAACCGTGCTGGCCGAAGCTGGGCTTCTTTGTTCGCCCACATTTCTATCACTGGCGCGGTCAGTTCGACTAGGCGTAGCGGCAAGAACTCAACCAAGGGGCCGGGCATGGTCTTGGTACCGGGTAGGCGTGCACGCTCTTGTCCGCCGGGTTGCACCATTTGTAGGTGATCGCGGTAGTTCAGTTCACCCCAGAACGGACGGCGCTGCTCTAAGTAGCGTGTCCATGCTTGGCCCATCGTGACGGCATCAGCAGCAGCGGCAGCTTTGGTTGCTTCACGCTCGGCTTGCTGCTGGCGTTCTATTTCTCTGGGGTCTTGCCCGTTATCAAGCAACACCCCCAGCCGCCGGGCTTCGGCGCGTGCCTGCTCAATACTCCAATCGCGCACATCACCTATGGTGCGGCGGATAGTTTGCCTGTGCAGTTTGCGCTCAAACACATAGGACTTGGCACCGGCTGCCGTCACACGCACCCGTAAGCCGGGCGCTTTGCTGTCGCGCAGAAACACCTGCTGCTTATCGGAAGGGCAGCTCAATCGTTCAATGGCCCCAGCGGTCAACTCGATGGATTGGGTAGTGTCTAGCGTGTCGGCTTTTTTGGGGCGGGCCATCGTAGGTTCCTTGCGCTGTTTGGCTACACGGACAGTCCATGTAGCCACCATGTAGCCACTTTTTGGCTATTCTGGCGAATATCAATCAACAATTGGCACGCTTTACCACCGGGCAAAATCGTATAAAGCATTGATTTATATGGATTCTATCTACTCATATCAACACTGGCAAACACTAAAACATGAGGATTGAAAATCCTTGTGTCGGCGGTTCGATTCCGTCCCAGGCCACCAAATAGAAAAACCCGCTAGCCAATGGTTAGCGGGTTTTTTGTTGCTGGTGTTGGCCCATGTGGGCCTTGTCAATCCAGCTCAGAACGGTATCTCACCATCCATGCTGCCATGATCGTGCGGGGGGCGAGCTGGTGTCGGGCGTGGTGCGACCGGGGCCTCCCCTTGGGTCGTGGCACGTTTGTGGCGCACGGCATACAGGCTCAACACTTGGTGGGCCACCAAATCCAATGACGGGCGGTGGGCACCCTCTCGGTCTTGCCAAGTGCCTACCTTGAGCGTGCCAGCTACCGCCACGGCATCCCCATCGCCAAACCCCAGCAGGGCAGTGACTGGCGCATCATCAAAGGCAATGACACTGACAAATTGGGATTCCCCGTCGGTGGTTGGGGTGCGCACCTTGGCCAGCGTGAAGGGTTTACCGTTTTTGCCATTGCGCTGCGTGGGTTGGCCGTGGATACGGCCTTGGATCAAAGCATCAATCATCGGTGATTGGGTTCAAGGCTTGCGCCGTGGTAGCAGGGTAAAGCCGTCAGCGCCGGGCTTAAAGCCCACGCGTTCCATGTGATCTTCGGCGGCGGAAGCAATTTGCGTGCTTAACTCCAGCCCAAATTCATTCAGCATATTGGCCATCATGTTGCAACGCACCACCAACAGGCCGCGCAACTCTTCTAGGCTGTGGCGTTCGCGCCCGTGGTCGTCGGCAAGGGGCACATTGGGGTTGTGCTGGTAGCGTTGGAACAGCGGGTGGCTGCGGTCGATTACCTGTTGCATCACACTTTCACTTTCCAGCGAGAGATCCAGAAACAGCGCCAGCCGTGCAATGCGGGCGTCCAGATCGGCCAGAGAGCGGGTGATGCGCCGTGACCATTGAAACAGGGGATCGTCTTTTCCGGGGAGTCCGTTGGGCATAGGGTTCTTTCACTGCTGCGTTGCACAAACAGTGTAGTACCCGTTGCGGTGGCCATGAAAAAAAGCGGCACCCAAAGGTACCGCTTTTCTGGCTCCAAGGCTATGGTCAGGCGTTAGGCACCGCGTTGTGCCGCTTTGACCTTCAAACGCCAAGCGTGCAGCAGCGGCTCGGTGTAGCCACTGGGTTGCTCTTTGCCCTTGAACACCAAATCCAGCGCCGCTTGGTAGGCCATGGAGGTATCAAAGTGACCGGCCATTGGCTGGTACAGCGCATCACCCGCGTTTTGCTTGTCCACCTTGGCGGCCATGCGCTCAAAGGTGGCGCGCACTTGTTCTTCGGTGACGATGCCGTGGTGCAGCCAGTTGGCCACGTGTTGGCTGGAAATGCGCAGCGTGGCACGGTCTTCCATCAGGCCAATGTCGTTGATGTCGGGCACTTTGGAGCAGCCCACACCTTGGTCTACCCAGCGCACCACATAGCCCAAAATACCTTGGATGTTGTTGTCCAGCTCTTGCTGCTTTTCGGTGTCAGACCAGTGGGGGTTGCTGCTGACCGGAATGGTGAGCAGGCCGGTCAACAGATCGTCGCGCACGGCATCGGCACTGGTCTTTTCCAATTCCACTTGAATGTCGGCCACCTTGACTTGGTGGTAGTGCATTGCGTGCAGGGTTGCGCCCGTGGGGCTGGGCACCCAAGCGGTGTTGGCTCCGGCCTTGGGGTGGACAATTTTTTGCTCTAGCATGGCGGCCATCAGGTCGGGCATGGCCCACATTCCCTTGCCAATTTGGGCCTTGCCACGCAGGCCCATCGTCAGGCCGACCAATACGTTGCTGCGCTCGTAAGACTGAATCCAGGCACTGGTCTTCATGTCGCCCTTGCGAATCATGGGGCCAGCCAGCATGGCGGTGTGCATTTCGTCGCCGGTGCGGTCTAAGAAGCCGGTATTGATAAAGGCGATACGGCTGGCTGCCGCCGCGATACAGGCCTTCAGATTGACGCTGGTGCGGCGCTCTTCGTCCATGATGCCCAGCTTGACGGTGCTGTCGGGCAGGCCCAGCAGTTGCTCGACACGGCTGAACAAATCGGCCGCAAAAGCCACTTCGGCTGGGCCATGCATTTTGGGCTTGACGATATAGACGCTGCCCTTGCGGCTGTTGCGGATACCGTTGGCCCCGTGGCCTTGCAGGTCGTGCAGGGCAATGGCGGTGGTGACCACGGCATCCATGATGCCTTCGGGAATTTCTTTCACGCTGCCATCGGTAGCGGTGTAGAGGATGGCCGGATTAGTCATCAGGTGGCCGACATTGCGCACAAACATCAAGGAGCGGCCATGCAGGCGCACTTCGCCGCCGTGGGGCGCGGTATAGATGCGGTCGGCATTCAGGCCACGGGTCAGGGTCTTGCCACCCTTGTCAAACGATTCGACCAACGTACCCTTGAGGATGCCCAGCCAGTTGCTGTAGCCCAGCACCTTGTCGTCCGCATCCACAGCGGCCACGGAGTCTTCCAAGTCCATGATGGTAGACAGTGCGGCTTCCAGCACCACATCGGCCACGCCAGCCGCATCAGACTGCCCAATGGGGGTAGAGCGGTTGATGATGATATCGATGTGCAGGCCGTTGTGTACCAGCAGCACCGAGCGCGGTGCATTGGCATCACCTTGAAAGCCCACCAGTTGGGCGGCGTCTTTCAGGCCGGTGCGATCGCCCCCTTGCAGCGTGACCACCAGTGCGCCGCCTTCAATGCTGTAGCCTGTGGATTGTTGGTGTGAACCGTGGGCCAGTGGTGCTGCTTGGTCGAGGAAGTTGCGGGCAAAGGCAATGACCTTCGCGCCACGTACAGGGTTGTAGCCTTGGCCCTTGTCTGCGCCATCTGCTTCGGAGATGGCATCGGTGCCATACAAGGCATCGTACAGGCTGCCCCAGCGCGCGTTGGCCGCATTGAGGGCATAGCGGGCATTGAGCACTGGCACCACCAGCTGGGGGCCAGCCTGAACGGCCAGTTCGTCATCCACATTGCTGGTTGTGGCTTGGGCATTGGCAGGTTGGGGAACCAAGTAGCCAATCGTTTCCAAGAACTGACGGTAGGCTGCCATGTCTGTGATGGGGCCTGGGTGGGCCGTGTGCCACTTGTCCAGCTCGGCTTGCAGGCGGTCGCGCTCGGCCAGCAAGGCAATGTTGCGCGGGGCCAAATCGGCCACGATGGCGTCAAAACCTTGCCAGAAGGCGGCAATGTCTACGCCTGTGCCGGACAGCACCTGCTCGTTGATAAAGCGGTGCAGGCTGTCGGCCACTTGCAGACGGTGGAGGGTGGTGCGTGCGGTCATGCGGAAAGCCTTCAAAAATAAAACAGGAGGAAACGAAATCTGTGTTGATAGACACTGTATTCGAATTGTTTGCCAACATAAATGACGCAAAAAATCAAAAACCTGTGACTTTTACGCAAAAATCCAATGCAGTATGGACAAGCTCAAAGCCTTTGAATCTTTTGTCTCGGTCGCCACCCGTGGCAGCCTGACGGCAGCAGCCCGTGCCGAAGGTGTCGCCCCAGCCATCATGGGGCGCAGGTTGGACGCGCTAGAGGCGCATTTGGGTGTCAAGTTGTTGGTACGCACCACCCGCCGCCTGAGCCTGACTACGGAGGGCAGTGCCTTTTTGGAAGATTGCCAGCGCCTATTGGCCGAAGTGGCCCATGCCGAGGCCAGTGTGTCTGCCGGTGGCATTCAGGCCAGCGGGCATTTGCGCATCACAGCACCGGCAGGCTTTGGCCGCCGCCATGTAGCGCCACTGGTGCCGCGCTTTCATGCCGAGCACCCAGAGGTGCGCATTTCGTTGAATTTGAGCGACCGCGTGGTAGATCTGGCTGCTGAAGGCTTTGACTGTGCTGTGCGTGTGGGGGATTTGCCCGATTCTTCTTTGGTCAGTGTGCGCATTGCCGACAACCGGCGGTTGTGTGTGGCGGCACCTTCTTATCTGGAACGCCGGGGAACCCCCCAACACCCCAGCGAATTGGCCGGGCATGATTGCTTAGTTCTCTCCAGTGGTGCCTCGCAAACGCGAGGTTGGGCCTTTCGTCTGCCTGCTGAAGAAGGTGGAGCACAGGTGGTGCATGTGCGCCCTGCTGGCCCGTTGGATTGTTCTGACGGACAGGTGCTCTATGACTGGTGCTTGGCCGGTTATGGCATTGCTTGGCGCAGCACTTGGGAGGTGCAGGCCGAAATTGCCTCCGGCCAGTTGTTGCCAGTGCTAGAGGGTTTTGCAGCGCCGCCCAATGGTATTTATGCTGTGTTTCCACATGCCAAGCATTTGCCTTTGCGGGTGCGCTTGTGGATTGACTACCTCAAGCACCATTACAGCCAGCCAAGTTTTTGGCAGACTGGTGTGGGGCGTTTGTTTTCCTGATCTGCACAAAGGTATCCGCCATGACCCTCGAAGCCTTGCTGGCCAGTTTGCATTTGTTGGCCGTTCTGACCTTGGTGGTTTTTTTATCGAGTCAGGCCGCCTTGTGTCGGGCAGAGTGGCTCAATGCTGCGGTAATTGAACGCTTGGTGCGCCTAGACCAAATTTGCCGTGTGGTCATGTTGGCGGTGTTGGTGACGGGCTTGGTGCGGGTGTTTTGGGGCATCAAGGGGCAATCGTGGTACGCCAGCCAACCGCTGCTGCACCTGAAGGGCACCTTGTGGGTGGCTGTATGGCTGCTGTCGGTGCCTTCAGCACGGGCGTTTCGGCGTTGGCGCGGGCAGTGGCAACAGTGCAGTGTCTTGCCCCCGGCAGCCGAAATACAAAAGGCCCGCTGGTGGGTGATGGTGCAAGCACATCTGCTGCCCATCGTCGCTGTGTTGGCCGTGTTTTGGGCGCGTGGCTGGTAACAGATTTGGCACCAATGGGGTAAAAATATCAATTTCGATACCTTGATTCGGTCAAAATCCTCTCTTTTTGTATCGTTTATATCAAATAATCGTGGGTTAATAAGGGTAACTACGTAATGTTGATGACAGGGAGTCCGTAGACCATCGGGCGCCCATGTGCCCAGATGTTGTTGAAGGGCCGGGCTAGTGCAGACCCTTCAAAGACCCCCATGAATCGATTTCATATTTCTACCCGCCTGACCTTGTTGGTGGCTGTGCTGGCCTCTTTGCTGGTATTGATTGGCAGTATTGGCCTGTTGGGCATGACCAAGAACAATCAGGCGCTCGATACGGTCTATAAAGACCGTGCGGTGCCGCTAAGCCAGTTGGGTGCGATTCAGTATCTGATGATTCGCAACAGAATGCTGATTGCCAATGCCTTGGTGGTGCAGACCCCCGAGTCTGTGCAGCAAAATGCCCAAGAGATACAGCAAAACATCGACCGGATCTCGGCCATCTGGAAAGATTACATGCAGACGTATCTGACGCCAGAAGAAACCCAGATTGCCAGCCGCTTTGCCCAAGCTCGCCAGAAGTTTGTGCAAGAGGGATTGCTGCCCTCTATGGCGGCGCTGCGCAGTGCAGACTTTGACACTGCCAAACGGATTGCGCTGGAGCAGAACGTGCCGTTGTTCAATGCGGCGCAGCAACAGTCCGATGCACTGATCCGTTTGCAAGTGGACGAGGTGAAAAAAGAATATGACGCAGGCACCGCCCGTTTTCACACCATCCGGGCGGTGTCGGTGGTTTCCATTGTGTTGGGGCTGGCATTTGCTCTGTGGTTTGGTTGGTCATTGATGCGCGGCATTACGGTGCCATTGCAACAGGCCGTGCAGATTGCCGAAGCCGTGGCCCAAGGTAATTTGGGTCAGCGTATCCAAAGTGAAGGCCAAGACGAAATTGCTGCGTTAATGCAGTCTTTGGCCCGTATGCAGGCCCGTTTGGCAGCAGTAGTGACCCATGTGCGTCAAGGATCAGAAAGTATCTCTCTGGCCAGTGCCGAAATTGCCCAAGGCAACCAAGATTTGTCTGCCCGCACCGAGGCCCAAGCCACTGCGCTTGAAGAGACGGCCAGCTCTATGGAGCACCTGCGCTCCACGGTTCAGCAAAATGCTGACAGCGCCCAACAGGCCAACCAACTGGCCGTCAATGCCAGTGCCGTGGCCGTACAAGGTGGCGAGGTGGTGGCCCAGGTGGTAGACACCATGAAGGGCATCAACGAGTCTTCACGCAAGATATCCGACATCATTGGCGTGATTGATGGTATTGCTTTTCAGACCAACATCTTGGCGCTCAATGCAGCGGTAGAGGCGGCTCGTGCTGGAGAGCAGGGCCGTGGCTTTGCGGTGGTGGCGAGCGAGGTGCGCAGTCTGGCCGGGCGTTCTGCCGAGGCGGCCAAAGAAATCAAAGCCCTGATCCATGCCAGCGTGAACCGGGTGGAGCAAGGTGCAGAGTTGGTGGATCAGGCCGGCACCACCATGACCCAGGTGGTTGGCAGCATCCGCCACGCTACATCGCTCATGGGTGAGATCAGTACCGCCAGCCATGAGCAGGCAGCCGGAGTGGCCCAGGTAGGAGCGGCTGTGGCGCAAATAGACCAAGTAACGCAACAGAATGCTTCGTTGGTGGAAGAGATGGCCGCCGCCGCCCGTGGTTTGGAGGCTCAGGCGCAGTCTTTGGTGCAAGTGGTGGCCGTCTTTAGGATCTGAAGCCAATTGACTGTGGGGGGCGTACCGAGCGCCCCCGTAAAATCACCCCATGCTCTCTGCCAAACAAGAATTGCTGGCCGCTCTGGCGGCTGAACTGGAAAAACTCTCCCCCGGTGCGGGCGTCAAAGCTGCCTTTGAATCGCCCAAGATGGCGGCACACGGTGATTTTGCCTGCACGGCGGCCATGCAGCTGGCCAAGCCGCTCAAGCAAAACCCGCGCGCGTTGGGCGAACAGCTCAAAGCAGCGTTGGAGGCCACCGCTGCTTTCCAACGCTGGGTGGTGGCGATTGAAATTGCTGGCCCCGGCTTTTTGAACATCCGCCTGCACCCCAGCGCCAAGCAGCAAGTGGTGCAAGAAGTGCTGGCCCAAGGGCCAGAGTTTGGCTACCAGCCCACACGTGGCGAAAAAATCTTGGTCGAGTTTGTTTCGGCCAACCCTACTGGCCCGTTGCATGTGGGGCATGGCCGCCAAGCCGCTTTGGGCGATGCCATTTGCAACCTATACGCCAGCCAAGGTTGGAGCGTACACCGCGAGTTTTATTACAACGATGCGGGCGTGCAAATTGACACCCTGACCAAAAGCACCCAACTGCGGGCCAAGGGTTTTAAACCGGGGGATGACTGCTGGCCCACTGACCCGGATAACCCCGCCGCCAAGAATTTCTACAACGGCGACTACATCGCCGACATTGCCCAGGCTTTCTTGCGCCAAGAAACCGTCAAGGCCGATGACCGTGAGTTCACAGCCAATGGCGATGTGCAAGACTACGACAACATCCGCCAATTTGCCGTAGCCTACCTGCGCAACGAGCAAGACAAAGACTTGCAAGCCTTTCAGCTGCGCTTTGACGAGTATTACCTCGAATCGAGCCTCTACACCAACGGCCATGTCGAGGCCACGGTGCAGCGCCTGATTGCCAATGGCAAAACCTATGAGCAAGAGGGTGCGCTGTGGCTTAAATCGACCGATTACGGCGACGACAAAGACCGCGTCATGCGCAAGCAAGACGGCAACTACACCTACTTTGTGCCCGATGTGGCCTACCACATCCAAAAATTCAAGCGCGGGTTTGTCAAGGTGGTCAACATCCAAGGCACCGACCACCACGGCACGATTGCCCGTGTGCGGGCCGGTTTACAGGCCGCCGATGTGGGCATTCCACAAGGCTACCCCGACTATGTGCTGCACACCATGGTGCGTGTGGTCAAGGGTGGTGAAGAGGTCAAAATCAGCAAGCGTGCCGGTAGTTATGTGACGCTGCGCGACCTGATTGAATGGACGAGCAAAGACGCAGTGCGCTTCTTTTTGCTGAGCCGCAAGCCCGATACCGAATACACCTTTGATGTGGATTTGGCCGTGGCACAAAACAACGACAACCCGGTCTATTACGTGCAGTATGCCCATGCACGCATTTGCTCGGTGTTGCGGGCATGGCAAGAGCAAGGCGGGGCGGGGGTGGCTGCCCTGCGCAACGTCGATTTGTCGGCGTTGCAAGGCCCACAAGCCCAAGCCTTGATGCTGCTGTTGGCCAAATACCCCGAAATGCTCACGGCAGCGGCGGCAGACAACGCGCCACACGACGTCACCTTCTATCTGCGTGAGCTGGCCGCCAGCTACCACAGCTACTATGACGCCGAGCGCATTTTGGTGGAAGACGAAGCCGTGAAGCTGGCCCGGTTGGCGCTGGTGGCGGCCACCGCCCAAGTGCTGGCCAATGGCTTGGCGGTATTAGGTGTTTCGGCCCCTGATCGTATGTAAATTCGGCACAAAAGCATGGCCATGAAACAACAGCAACAAGGCGGCACCATTCTGGGCTTTATTTTGGGCCTGGTGGTGGGTCTGGGGGCCGCTTTTGCGGTGGCCGTCTATGTCACCAAAGTGCCGGTGCCTTTTTTGAACAAAGGCGCGGTTCGGGGCACTGAACAAGACGCCGCCGAAAATGAGAAAAATAAAGACTGGGATCCAAACGCCCCACTTTACGGCAAGAATCCGGCCCGTCCAGCCGTGGTGGAGTCTGCGCCTGTGGTGGCACCGCCATCGGCCGCCGAGCCTGTGGCCAAACCCAGTGCGACCGAGTCTAAGCCCACCCCTGAGGGGGCAGCCGATTCCAAGACGGCCCCCAAGCCCGAGACTAAAGCCGACAGTAAGGCCGAGGCTAAGCCCGATGCCAAGGCCAACACCAGTGCCAGTGCCGACCCGTTGGGCGACTTGGCCAAGAGCAGAGCCAACGCCACGGCCAACGCCACCAGCACGGCAGATGACGCTTTTACCTACTTCCTCCAGACAGGGGCATTTGGCAGCCAAACTGATGCAGAAGCACAGCGCGCCAAGCTGGCCATGATGGGCTGGGAGGCTCGCGTCAGTGAGCGTGAACAGAATGGCCGCACGGTGTTTCGCGTACGGGTGGGCCCATTTGGCAAACGTGGTGATGCAGAGCAGCTCAAAGAAAAATTGGATGGTGCTGGCGTGGATTCGGCCTTGGTGCGTGTGCAACGCTGAACTTTTGTAGGCAGATACTGCTCAGACCCTCCACCGCAATAAGGAGTACCTTTTGATGAAACGCCGTGATTTTTCCCTGACTGCTGCCCTGGCGCTGGCTGCACCTTTGCTGCCGCTGTCGGCCCAAGCGCAGGGGGCTGCGCCCAAAGAAGGCAAGGATTACAACAAACTGGCCAAACCAGTGGCTTCTGATGTACCTGCAGGCAAGGTGGAGGTGTTGGAGTTCTTCTGGTACAGCTGCGGTCATTGCCACACCTTTGAACCCATGTTTCATAACTGGATCAAGGCAGCGCCAGCCAATTTGGTGGTGCGCCGCGTGCCGGTGGCCTTCAATGCCAGCTTTGTGCCAGCGCAAAAGTTGTATTACACCTTGGAAGGCCTGGGCAAAGTCGAGGCTCTGCATGCCCGTGCGTTTCGCGCCATTCATGTGGAAAAGCAGAAGCTGGCCAAGGACGACGACATCATGGCCTGGGCTGCCAAGCAGCCCGAATTGGACATGGCCAAATTCAAAGAGATGTACCAGTCCTTCAGCGTGGCTAACCAAGTGCGCCGCGCCACGCAATTGCAAGAAGCCTATGGGGTTGAAGGCACGCCATCTATGGGGGTGGCAGGCCGCTACTACACCGATGGCACGATGGCCGGTGGCTTGCAAGCCATGTTGCAGGTGGTCAACCACCTGACAACGGTCAAGGGTTGAGCCATCCCCCTTTCGTCTGCAACCACGGCCCGCTTTGGCGGGCTTTTTTGTGGCTGGCAGGCATCGCTACAATCGCCGCAAGATTCGTGCCTTTTTTGATGAACCGCCTCTTCACGCTCCCCCTGCTCGCCTGTTTGGCTGCTGCCCCGTTCACGCTGGCGCACGCTGAAAAGGCCGACCGCCATCAGCCCATGAACATTGAGGCCGATGCCCTGCGCCATGACGAATTGCAGCAAACCAGCGTGTTTACGGGCCGTGTGGTTCTGACCAAAGGTACCATCGTGCTGCGGGGTGAGCGTCTGGAAGTGCGCCAAGATGCCGATGGTTATCAGTCTGGTACCGTCACGGCGGCAGCAGGCCAACGGGCGTTCTTCCGACAAAAGCGTGATACCGCACCCGGCGCCCCTGAAGAATTTGTCGAGGGCGAAGGCGAACGCATTGAATACAACGGCCACAACGACACCGTGCGCCTATTGCGCCGTGCCGAGTTGCGCCGTTACCAAGGGGCCAAGTTACAAGATGAACTCACGGGGGCGGTGATCGTTTACAACAACCTGACGGATGTGTTCAGTGTGGATGGTCAGCAGCGCAGCCCTGAGGGGGCGTCAGCAACGTCGGGCGGACGTGTGCGTGCCATACTGGCTCCAAAGGCGACTACAGCTCCGGCCTCTCCTGTGGCACCTGCTTCTGCTCTGCCTTTGCGCCCCAGTTCTGCACTGGGTACTGACAAGCCATGAGTGCCGCACCCGCGCATGCCACCACCGAGGCAGCTACGGATAGCCGATTGGAGGTGCTGCATTTAGCCAAGTCTTATGGCAGCCGCCAGGTGGTCAAGGACGTATCGCTGGTTGTGCAAAAAGGCGAGGTAGTCGGTCTGCTGGGCCCCAATGGTGCAGGCAAGACCACTTCGTTTTATATGATCGTTGGTTTGTTGCCCAGCGATGGGGGTGATATTCGCATTGATGGGCAGTCGGTGGTGCGTATGCCTATCCATAAGCGTTCACGTCTGGGGTTGTCTTACCTACCGCAGGAAGCGTCTATCTTTCGCAAACTCACGGTACAAGAAAACGTGCGTGCCGTACTGGAGTTGCAACAAAATGCCGCGGGTCAGTCTTTGAGCAAGGCCGAAGTTGAGCAGCGTTTGCAGTCTTTGTTGGAAGAGCTGCGTGTCGACCATCTGCGAGACTCTCCTGCGCTTGCATTGTCTGGCGGCGAGCGGCGCCGGGTCGAGATTGCCCGTGCCTTGGCCACGCAGCCGCGTTTTATCCTGTTGGATGAGCCTTTTGCAGGCATCGACCCGATTGCCGTGATTGAAATTCAGCGCATCATCGGTTTTTTGAAAGCGCGCGGCATTGGCGTGCTCATTACCGACCACAACGTGCGCGAAACGCTGGGCATTTGTGACCACGCCTGCATCATCAGTGATGGTCGGGTGTTGGCACAGGGGACGCCTTCCGAGATTGTCAACAACGCCGAGGTGCGTCGGGTGTACCTGGGCGAACATTTCCGTATGTGAGCCGATGAAACCTGGCCTGTCTCTGCGTGTATCGCAGCACCTGACCCTGACGCCGCAGTTGCAGCAGTCTATTCGGCTGTTGCGGCTCTCGACGTTGGAGTTGGGCCAGGAAGTCGAGCAGATGCTGGCGGACAACCCCTTTTTGGAGCGCAACCCCGACGAAGCCTCGCGCGAGGAGTTTGGTTTGGCGCAGGCCGACACGCCCCCGCCAGAGGAGCCATATGCCGACTGGGCAGCCCCTGTGAGCAGCACCAGCAGTGCAGACAGCAGTCAGGCCACATTGACAGAGGCAGAGCAGGGCAACAGTGACAGCAGCAGCACCGAAGTGCTGGACTGGGAGGGCGATGGCAGTGTGGACATGGCCCCGGACGATAGTGAATGGGGTGGCGATGCCCCGGCCTGCAGCCGTGGCACTGACGAAGAAATGGATGTCAGTGCCACAGATTTGGCACATGGTCATGAATCACTGGCGGCATTCTTGCACCGACAAACGGTGGGTTTGCGCTTGTCTCCAGAGGATAAAGCCGCACTGTATTTTCTGATCGAATCACTCAACGAAGACGGTTATCTGGAGGATTCGCTGGAATCTTTGGCTCAAGGGTTGGCGGGTGAAGAGCACAGCGATGACATAGAGGAGCTGCTGCACCATTTCACGGTGGCCTTGCACTTGCTGCAAACGCTGGAGCCAACTGGTGTGGGGGCTCGCCACTTGGCTGAATGCTTGACACTGCAACTGGCAGCATTGGCCGCACATCCTGCGCCTGCCATCCCGCCTGAGACCATTGCATTGGCGCTGCGCATTTGCCAGCAGCCGCTGGAAGGGCTGGCCCGCCGCGATGTGCGCCGCTTGGCCCAAACCTGTGGGGCCACCGAGGAGCAAACCCGTGCAGCAATGGCCTTGATTGCCCGGCTGGAGCCGCGTCCGGGGCGGCCCTTTATCTCGGTAGAGCGCAACGCCATCATCCCAGACGTGCTGGTGCGCCGCATGGGGCATGGTCAGGCGGGGCACCAGTTCAGTGTGCAACTCAACCCCGAAGTGATGCCACGCCTGCGCATCCACGACATTTATGCGGGTGCCTTGCGTGGCCGTCGCCAAGACGAAGGCCATCAGGCTTTGCAACAGCGTTTACAAGAGGCCCGCTGGTTTATCAAAAACATTCAGCAGCGGTTTGACACTATCTTGCGGGTGTCACAAGCCATTGTGGAGCGCCAAAAGAATTTCTTTGTGCATGGCGAGTTGGCCATGCGTCCGCTGGTGCTGCGCGACATTGCCGACGAGCTGGGCCTGCACGAGTCCACAATCTCGCGGGTGATCACAGCCAAATACATGGCTACCCCCCAGGGTACTTACGAGCTGAAATACTTTTTTGGCTCGGGCTTGGGCACTGACAGTGGTGGCAATGCCTCCAGCACGGCTGTGCGCGCGTTGATCAAGCAGTTTATTGCTGCCGAGAACCCCGCCAAGCCCTTGTCGGACAACCAATTGGCTGAAATGCTCAAAGAGCAGGGCATTGAGTGTGCCCGTCGCACGGTGGCTAAATACCGTGAAGGATTAAAAATCCCCACGGCCACGCTGCGCAAAACGCTGTAGCGAGGCGGTGGGGGTTAATCGTTGGCGTCGGCCTGCAGTTCGGGAAACAGCACTTCGGTAAAGCCGAGCTGGCGCAAATCAGACATCCGTTGCGGATACAGGGTGCCTATCAGGTGGTCACACTCATGTTGCACCACTCTGGCGTGAAAGCCTTCGGCGATGCGCTCTATGGGCTGGCCCAGCACGTCCATGCCGGTGTAACGGATGCGGCTCCAGCGGGGCACCCGGCCCCGCAGCCCTGGCACCGACAGGCAGCCCTCCCAGTCCTCGGCTTGGGCGGCATCCAGCGGGGTAATCACGGGGTTGATCAACACAGTGGGGGGCACCAAGGGGCGATCTGGGTAACGCGGATTGGGCAAGTGCGAGC
The DNA here is from genome assembly GCF_042652905.1 of Giesbergeria sinuosa. NCBI lineage: Bacteria > Pseudomonadati > Pseudomonadota > Betaproteobacteria > Burkholderiales > Comamonadaceae > Giesbergeria > Giesbergeria sinuosa. Next base: position 42,188 of record NZ_JBHSHJ010000016.1, read on the forward strand.
CAAAGACCACCACCTGCAAATGGACGCCAATTTGTGGCGCTGCCAACCCGGCACCATTGGCCGCCTGCATGGTGTCGTGCAAGTCCGTTACCAACTGGTGCAGCACTGGGGTGTTGAAGGCCGTAACAGGCTGGGCCGTGCGCCACAGGCGCGGGTCGCCCATTTTCAAGATGGTGTGGATGGTCATGGTCGATGCCGGTATGGGCTGTTAGCGTAGCAAGGCTGCAGGGCGTGCAGCCCGTGCTGCGGGTGTTGTGGCGTGCTGGTGATCGAGCTTGAACTCTGCCACCACATCGGCCAATTGTGTGGCTTGCTGTTGCAGGGCGTGGGCTGCCGCTGTGGCTTGTTCTACCAAGGCCGCATTTTGTTGTGTGCCTTGGTCCATCTGGTTGATAGAGGTACCAATGGCAGCAATGCCGCTGCTTTGTTCTTGGCTGGCGTGGCTGATTTCGGCGACGAGGGTGGTCATGCGGCGCACGCTGTCTACCACTTGTTCAATGGTGGTGCCTGCATCACGCACCAACTGACTGCCCGCATTGACTTGGGTAACGGAGTCATCAATCAGTGCCTTGATTTCTTTGGCCGCTGTGGCGCTGCGTTGGGCCAAAGTGCGCACTTCAGAAGCCACTACGGCAAAGCCCCGGCCTTGCTCGCCAGCCCGGGCTGCTTCCACGGCGGCATTCAATGCCAAGATGTTGGTTTGGAAAGCGATGGCATCGATTACGCCAATGATGTCCACAATCTTGCGGGCAGAGTTTTCTATGCCCCCCATCGTTTGCACCACCTGCCCCACCACTGTGCCGCCACGGGTGGCTACCTGCGAGGTTTCGGTGGCCAGCAGATTGGCCTGGCGGGCATTCTCGGCGTTTTGCAGTACGGTGGCGGTGAGCTCCTCCATGGCCGCAGCGGTCTGCCCCAGTGAGGAGGCTTGCTGTTCGGTGCGGGAGGACAGGTCTTGGTTGCCGCTGGCAATTTCTCGGGTGGCTTGGCGCACCGACTCGGAGGATTGGCGGATGCGCACCAAGACCCCAGCAATTTTGCCGACAAAGTCGTTGAAGGCTTGGGCAATGTGCGTCAGTTCGTCGTTGCCTTGGGTGTCGAGGCGGCGTGTTAGATCACCTTCTCCTGAGGCGATATCGGCCAGTGCATCGCGCACTACGGCCAGTCGGCGCAATTGGTGGCTCACTGCGATGGACACCAGCACCACCGCGACCACGATACAGAGCAGGGTGATGCTGGCAGCCACCTGCAGCAGGTTGCGCACGCTGGCAGTGGCTTGTGCGCGGTCAATGGCGACCGCCAGCAACCAAGGGGTGCCCTCGACTTTGGCTGCATAGAGCAGTCGGTCGGTGCCATCGATGGCCATGCCAGCGCGACCGCCTTGGTCGGCCAATTGGCGCAGCAGTGTCATGTCCAGTTGGGGCGCAATGGTAGAGATGGGTTTGAGGGCGTATTCTGCTTTGGCATGGGCCAAGAACTTGCCCTCACCATCCACCAAGAAGGCAAAGCTTTGCGACATGGGGCGGATGGCGCTGACTTTTTGTGCAATGGTGTCCAAGTGCATATCGGTGCCGACCACCGCAATGGGTTGGCCTCGTGGGCCTACCGGCTCGACAAAACTGATGGTGAGCTTGCCCGTACTGACATCCACATAGGCGGGGGTCAGGGCTGGCCCGCCCACCTGGACTGCCTGTTGATACCACGGGCGGCCCGTGCCGCTATAGCCCTCTGGCATGGGGTGCGTAAAGATGGCCCGGTTGTCGGCATAGACAAAATAGGCATCATCAAAGGCACCTGCTTGCTTGGCGGCCTCCAATAAGGGCACTGGCTCTGGTTTGCCCACCGCCAGTTTGAGGGCGCTGGTGATGCGTTGTTTCTCTTTGACCCATTCGGTCAATTCATTGGCATGGTTGCGTGTCAACTGGCCCATGCGCTCGTCCATTGCGTCAAGGGTGTTGTTGCGCACGACAACAAAAGTGGCCAAAGCCAATGCAAACAGTGCCGCCACGGTAATGGCAACGCAAATCCCGATCAGTCGGACTCGTAGGGTATGGAGCATAGAAGCCTCTGGACGGGTATGAGTGATGCGAGAAGAAGTAAGAGACCGTGTTATCGGTGACAGAACGTCAGAAATCAATAGGTGTTTGCTGCTTGGTGAATTCTGAGCTAAAGCGCATGGCTTAGCAGAGAGTGGCTGCGTTGTGCGACCATCGCGCTTTGTTTTTGCTCAGGAGTGGCGTCACATGGCCCGCGTTGTTTTTGAACTGCCATCGCAGTTCACTTTTTCTACCGAACTGCCCATTTACATCGGCCATATCAACCACGGCCAGCACTTGGACAACGCCCAGTTGCTGGCGCTGGTGGGCGAGGCCCGCACCCGCTTTTTTACTTCGTTGGGCTATACCGACCGCGATGCCGAAGGGCTGGCGCTGGTGGTGGGTGATGTGGTGGTGCAATACCAGTCTGAAGCCCTGTATGGCGAGACCTTGCGCATCGAGATGGCCCCGGCAGATTTCAACAAATACGGCTTTGATTTGGTGTTTCGTATCACCGAAGCCAGCCAAGGCCGTGCCGTCGCCAAGGGCAAGCAAGGGCTGGTGTTTACCGACCCACAAGACCACAAAGTGCGTGTGCTGCCTGCGGCTTTGCTAGCCAAGTTGGGGCAAGCATGAACCAACTGCAAATTTTTCTGCCCTGTGCGGCGGGCGTTGAGGGTTTTTTGGCCGATGAGGTACACCAACTCACCGGCCTGACCGGCCACGACCTGCTCACAGGCCGGGGCGGCGTGTTGCTGCGCGCCTCTTGGCGTGATGCACTGCTGCTCAACCTGCATTGCCGCCTGGCACAGCGCGTGTTGGTGCAATTGGCGCACCGTCCGTACCGCTCTGAAAACGATTTGTACGAGATGGCCTCCAGCGTGGCTTGGGAGATTTGGTTCACGCCACGCCAGAGTTTCAAAATCGAGGTGACGGCCCAACACAGCCCCCTGACCAGCCTGAACTTTGCTGCCTTGCGCATCAAAGATGCGGTGGCTGACCGCTTTCGCGCCAAAACGGGTGTGCGCCCCGATGTGAATACCCAATGGCCCGATGTGCGTATCCACCTGCACCTGACCACCGACCAAGCCACCGTTTATATCGATACCTCGGGCGAGCCGTTGTTCAAACGTGGCTGGCGCGAAGACAAAGGCGATGCGCCGTTGAAAGAAACTTTGGCCGCCGCCATGATTGCCGCCACCGGCTGGAACCCAGAGGGCGAGACCCCCTTGCCCCTGTATGACCCCTGCTGCGGCAGTGGCACGGTGCTGATCGAGGCTGCCCAAATCGCCTGCCGCATTGCCCCCGGTATGCGCCGCCGCTTTGCCTTTGAAAAACTCCTGCCCTTCCAAGCCCATGTTTGGAACGCCCTGAAGAACGAAGCCGCTAGTGCCGAACAAGCCAGCCCAGTGCCCATTTTTGGCAGCGATGTCTCGCACCGTATGGTCGATTTTGCCCAGCGCAATGCCGAGCGGGCAGGCGTGGCCGCTGCCGTGCAATTGCGCGGTGGCGATGCCTTGCAGCGGATGCCCCCCTGCGCACAGCCCGGCCTGATGTTGCTCAACCCCCCCTATGGCGAACGGATTGCCGCCGCTGGCAGTGCCGGGCGCAATGCCCACGACCGGGCCGCTGAACGCGCTGGGGGGGCGGCTGTGGGCCGCGAAGTGGCACAGACGGAAGATGGCGGCGAGTTTTTCCTGCAACTGGCTGCCCATTGGAAGAAAAACTATACCGGCTGGCAAGCATGGATGCTCACCCCCGACCTGAAACTGCCCGGCAAAATGCGCCTGAAAGAATCGCGCCGCGTGCCCATGTGGAACGGCCCGATTGAATGCCGCCTGTTCCGCTTTGATTTGGTGCAAGGCTCGACCAAGCCACGCCGCCAGCCGGTTGCAGCAGCAGGGGCACCCCAGCATGCGGGTTGAACTGCGTTGGCCTTTGGTGGTGGAGGGCACAGCAGCACCGCTACCGCGCGCCTTGGTGCTCGACACCAATATCGTGCTCGATCTGTTGGTATTCAACGATCCGGCCATGATCCCGGTGCGCCAGTGCTTGCGAGAGGGCAGTCTGCGCTGGGTGGCTACCCGTCCTATGCACGATGAACTGGAGCGCGTGTTGGCCTATCCGCAAATTGCCAAGCGGGTGGCGTTTTATGACCTCACGCAGGCACAGGTGCTACAAGCCTATGCACAGCAGGTGCAATGGCAGGAGGTGCCAGCCCGTGTGCCAGCGGTGTGCAAAGACCCCGACGACCAGAAGTTCATCGATTTGGCCGCTACCTGTCAAGCGGTGCTGTTGAGCAAAGACAAAGCCGTGCTGTGTATGCGCAAACGGCTGCTATTGCGCCACGATGCCCATGTTGCCACCACACTGGTGGTTGCCCCGATGGTGGCGCCATGAGCGGTGGCCGCAGACTACACTTTCCTGATTCTCTACCCTGCGATTGCAGTACCCCAAGGATTTTTGATGAACAGCCCTATTTCTGCCCAGCCCGCTGAACCCCCTGCAGCCCGTGGCCTGACCCCTGACGAACTCGACGAGCTAGATGCTTTGCTGGAGGATTTGCGCACCCGTGCCGAAGAAATCCCGCAATGGGAGTTTTGTGATGGCTTTCTGACGGCGCTGGTGTGTAGCCGCCGTCTGATTGGCCCGAATGAATACTTGCCCATGCTGTTGGGTGATGGCGAGGTGCTGGAGGTGGCCCCAGACCAGCCCTTGCCGCAGTTGCCAGTCTTTGCCAACGCAGAGCAACAGGCCCGTTTTCTGGAGTTGTTTGGCCGGCGCTGGCAGGCCGTGCAGGAATCGCTGGATTTGCCAGTGGAGCAGCGCACCGAAGATAACGCCTTTCACCCCGAAGTGGAAGATGTGCGTGCCGTGGTGGCCAGCCTGCCCGAGGCAGAGCGTGCCGAGATTGAGGCCCACGATATTCCCTCGTTGGGCCAAGTGTGGGCCTTGGGTTTTATGTTTGCGGTAGAAAATTGGCCCGAGGAGTGGGCTGCACCGCGCGACAAAGAGGCTGCACAGTGGCTCAACGACGCTTTGGATGGCATCGTTGCCCTGACCGAGGACGACACAGGCAAACCCAGTGTGAACCTGTACGATGAGAACGGCCCTGCCACCATCAGTGATCGGCGTTTGGATGACTTCAGTGATGCGTTGGCTGCGGTGTATGACCTGCGCCAGCTGTGGCAAAGCATGGGGCCACGGGTGGAGAGCGTTCGCAAAGCCCCCGAGCCAGGCCGCAATGATCCTTGCACCTGTGGCAGCGGCAAGAAATACAAGAAGTGCTGTGGCGCTTGAGCCACTGCCGCTGCGCAGCCGCTGAGGCTCAGAGTTTGCGCAGGCGCTGGACGTCGATCTCTATCGATGTCCAGTGCTTGTCCACCTCGCCCGAGATTTCTACCTTGTCTTGTGGTGACACGCTCTGGCCGCTCCAGTGGCGCGCATCAATTTCTACCTCTATGGTGCCGGTGGCGTCACGAAAGAGGTAGTTCTCTCCCCCCAGGTGGCGCTCAATCTGGCCGCGCAAGGTCACTGGGGTATCGTCGGCCAAAGACTTGGTGTGCTCTGCCGTGACCACGGTGGCGGGGCCAGTAAAACCGCCTGCAGCGGTTTGGGCCAATGCGCTGGCACACAAAAGCAGGGTAGCGGTCAAGGTGGCAAGGGTCTTGGCGGGCATGGTAAGGTTCCTGTGAATGCTGTCGATAGCCGCATTGTGTGGGCCTTGTCTGATCGCCGCATTAACGGTGTGGTGGCCCGTTGTGGTCAGCCCATCGGAGGCCGGGGCCGATTTTTGTTGAAAAGAAAAAGGTGCGCTGTACGCGCGCCGGATAAATCGCATGACGATTCCTGTATTAGGCCGCTGGCGCTCTGAATGGGCGCCTACTGGCATTACGCGCGAGTTGCTGGCTGGGGCTGTAGCCACCTTTGCCTTGATTCCTGAGGTCATTGCCTTCTCGTTTGTGGCGGGGGTCGATCCGTCTGTAGGCTTATTTGCCTCTTTTGTCATTAGCATCGTCATCGCCTTTGCTGGGGGCCGCCCGGCGATGGTGTCAGCCGCAGCAGGATCGGTGGCACTGGTGGCCGCACCGTTGATGCAGTCGCATGGCCTAGGCTATTTGTTGGCCGCTGGGTTGCTGGCTGGGTTGGTGCAAGTGTTGTTTGGCTTGCTGCGGTTGGGCGTGCTGATGCGCTTTGTCTCCAGCTCGGTGCGGACGGGTTTTGTCAATGCGCTGGCGGTGTTGATTTTTGCTGCACAGTGGCCGCATTTGGGCGGTGCCAATGCTGCCACGCTGGCTATGTTGGCATTGGGCCTGCTGCTGATTTATGGCCTGCCCCGTTGCGGGGCACTGTTGGGCTGGCGGGCCTTGACGGCCATTCCGCCGCCTTTGGTGTGCGTGTTATTGCTCACACTGTTGTCCAGCCTGTTGGGCTTGCCCTTGGCAACCGTGGCCGATTTGGGCCAGTTGCCCGAAGCCCTGCCATTGTGGGCGTTTCCTGAGGTGCCTTGGGACTGGCAAACCTTGCGCATCATTGCCTTGCCTGCTTTGGCGATAGCCTTTGTGGGTCTGCTCGAATCGGTGCTCACGGCTGCTGTGGTGGATGAGTTGACCGACACCCCTAGCAACAAAAATCGAGAATGCACCGGCTTGGGGCTGGCCAACATCGCCGCCAGTTGTTTTGGCGGCATTGCCGGGTGCGGCATGATTGGTCAAGCCGTGGGCAACGTCAAGTATGGTGGGCGTGGGCGCCTCTCTACCTTGTTTGCGGGTGTGTTTTTGTTGATTTTGATGGTGCTGCTCAAGCCTTGGGTGTCGCAGGTGCCGGTGATTGCACTGGTCGCCATCATGGTGATGGTGTCGGTAGAAACGTTCGACTGGAAGTCTTTGCGCACGCTGTGGCACCATCCACGCCTGTCCAGTGCGGTGATGCTAGCGACGGTGGTGGTCACTATTGCCACACACAATTTGGCCGCTGGCGTTACGGTGGGTGTGGTGCTCAGTGGGGTGTTCTTTGCCTTTAAGGTGTCGCGGATGTTGCAAGTGCACAGCACAGACGATGCCACCACGGGCCTGCGCACTTGGCGGGTAACGGGGCAAGTGTTCTTTGCCTCTGCTGATGCGTTTGTTGAGGCGTTTGATGTGCGCAGTGCCGAGCAGCGCCCAGTGTGCATTGATGTCTCGCAAGCCCATTTTTGGGACATCACCTCGGTGGCGGCACTGGATAAGGTGATTGCACGCCTGCGCCACCACGGTTGCACCGTCCATGTGGTTGGTTTGAACGAGGCCAGTGCCGTGCTGATCGATCTGCAACGTCCCGAGCGCCCAGACTCCCACACCGCCCCTTGAGCCAAACGGTCTCAGTGCAGCCCTGTGGGCGTGGTGGCAGTGTGAGAGACGAGGCGATAGATGGTGGGCTGTTCGGTCACCAGCGTTCCTGTAATACCATGCAGCGATTCGGAGTGCCCCACAATCAGGTGTCCATCGCGTTTGAGGTAGGGCAGCAGGTTGGCAATGACTTTTTGTTTGGTCTCGTGGTTGAAATAGATCAGCACATTGCGCAGAAAAATCACATCAAAACTGCCAGGCACATGCTGTGGCTCTAGCAGGTTGCAGTACATGAACTGGGTGCGCTCGCGCAATTGGCGGCAGATCAGCAACATGCCCTGCTGATCCATGATGCCCTTGAGACAGTATCTTTTCAGCAACGCCTTGGGGATGCCGCTGGTGCGCTCGAGCGAATACAGCCCCCGGCGGGCAGCCGATAGCACCTTGGTGCTGATGTCCGTGCCCACAATCTCCCAGGCTTGCGTGCCCAAAGTGTCGGCCAGTACCATGGCCACGCTGTAGGCCTCCTCGCCGCTGGAGGAGGCAGCACTCCAGACACGAAACGTGCCCCGCGCCCCGCAGCGCGCAGCCTTGGCACGTAGAAAATCAAAATGCTGTGGTTCCCGGAAAAAATAGGTCTCGTTGGTGGTGATCAGATTCACCATTGTCTGGCGCTCTTGGGCTTGGGCCGCTTGGCTCAGGTGCTGAAAATAGTCACCAAAGCTGTGCAGTCCCAATGCACGCAGCCGCTTGGCCAAGCGCCCAACCAGCAAGACCTTTTTGGCCTCGGACAGGCTGATACCTGCCATATCGAAAATCAGCTTTTGGAACTGAGAGAACTCCCGGCTGGAGATGGAGTCCTCACCATACAGCAGAAAGTCTCCCATAGCATGGCCTTACTCAGATCGAAGTGCCGAACGCACGGCAATTTCTTGCAGTGACAAGATGCGGTCTATATCAATCAACACCACAAATTGTTGGTTGATGTTGGCCATGCCCCTGATGAAATCGGTGCGCAAACGGGTGCCAAACTCGGGCGCTGGCTCAATGGCTTGGGGAGGAATTTCCAGTACCTCTGAGACAGCATCCACCACCATGCCCATTTTGTGCTGGCTGGCACTGTCTGAGGTGTTGTCATCGCTAGCGGTTTCTACAATCACAATGCAGGTGCGCTTGCTCACCGGGTGGGGGGTGCGCCCAAAGCGCACGGCCAAGTCCACCACAGGCACCACGCTGCCACGCAAATTGATCACCCCCCGAATCAACGAGGGCACCAGTGGAACCTCGGTCAGTGCGTGGTACTCGATGATTTCCCGAATCGCCAGAATGCTCATCGCAAACATCTCCGCCCCCAGATGGAAGGTGAGGTACTGCTGCGGGTCGGTGCCCGCAGCGAGTACGGCATCCTGGGCCAGTGCGGACGAAGATGCAAGGCTTGGCAGTGTCTGGCTGGTCATGGCCGCCTCCGCTGGGGTGGACTAAAAACGCACGAAATGCGATTCGTCGGGACTGCTGGTGTCTGCCAAAGCGTTCGACCGGGCCGAGGCAATGTGGGCCACGGCTGTGCGTTGTGCGCTGGCAGTGCCGGGTTTCTTGCCCGCCTTCCATGCGGTGGGCTTGGGGGTGATGGAGGAGTGCCCGCCCACTTGGAAGAAAGACATGATTTCTTGCAGGTTGATGGCTTGCGTTGACATCTCTTCTGCCGTGGCGGCCAGTTCTTCGGAGGCGCTGGCGTTTTGCTGTGTGATCTGGCTCAACTGGCTCATGGCCGTGTTGATCTGGTTCACACCCACGGTTTGCTCTTGGGATGCTGCGGTGATCTCCTGCACCACATCGGCTGTCTTTTGCGTAGCGGGCACGATCTCATCGAGCAATTTGCCAGCCTTTTCGGCCATGCCCACGCTATTGACAGCCAGTTGGCCGATTTCTTGTGCCGCCACTTGGCTGCGTTCGGCCAGCTTGCGCACCTCTGCGGCCACCACGGCAAAGCCCTTGCCATGCTCGCCCGCCCGTGCTGCCTCAATGGCCGCGTTCAGGGCCAGCAGGTTGGTTTGGTAGGCAATGTCGTCGATGATGCCGATCTTTTTGGCAATTTGCTTCATGGCCACCACGGTGTCGTTGACTGCCCGGCCCCCTTCAGCCGCTTTGGTGCTGCCTTCGGCAGACATGCTGTCTGCAATCTTGGCGTTGTCGGTGTTTTGTTGGATGGAAGATGCCATCTCATTGATGGAGGCGGAGGTCTCTTCTACAGAGGCGGCTTGCTCACTGGCAGCCTGTGACAGGGCTTGCGATGTGGAGGACACTTGGACGGTGGCAGAGGCCAAGGTTTCTGCCGTGGTGTTGACCTCGGTGATGGTTTGTGCCAGCTTGGTCACCATGTTGTTGACACTGTCTTGGACGTTCTTGATCTCGCCTTTGTAGTGCCCTTGCACTGTTCGGGTCAGGTCGCCACGCTCCATGTCGCCAATCACGGCAATCACCTTGTCGATGGGTTCAGTGATGCCGTCCAAGGTTTGGTTGATGCCATCCACCAGCTTCTTGAAATCTCCTTGGTGTTTGCTGGCATCGGCACGCACATGCAAGCGCCCATCGGCACCCGATTGAATCAAGACATTGGTATCGTTCAGTACGGCCTGAATCGACTGTGTCATGCCTTGCATAGCGGCCAGCAGGCTGGTGCTGTCACCGTGCCTGAGCGCGATCTTGCTGCTCAAATCACCCACCGCAATGCGGTTGGCGATGTGGGCGGCCTCGTCAGGCTCGCCACCGAGCTGGCGCAGCACGGAGCGGGTGACCACCCAACTGATCATGCCCACCGTGAGCAGCGTCAGAGCGGCAATCAGCAGTGAGAGGGTCAGGGCACGCTCTTTGGTGGCTACAGCATCGGCAATGCCTTTCTTGCCCATCGTGACGTTGTAGCCAAAGTGCTCTTCCAGGGCACTTTCGAGCCGTGTGCCGATCAGACCGGCCTGCATCGTGAAGGCCTTGGCTTTTTCGATGCCTTCTGGGCCATTGTGAACTTCTTGGGTAACGTTGAGCAGCAACGGCTCATACTCTGCATAGATTTTGCTCACTTGCAGAAAGAGGGACTTGTCTTTCTCATCGGCAATGGTCTTTTCGTAATCCTTGAGCCCTTGCAGAATGCCTTCACGGTCTTTGCGGATGTTGTTCTCCAACTCCATCCGATCGGACTCTTTGTTAACGATGATGAGCCGGTTGGCACTGACTCGTAAATTGAGAAAATGCTTTTGCACATCTGCCAAGATGACCAATGCTGGCACGGTGTTGTCGCTGGTGAAGTTGGCTGCCTCGAAGACGCGATCCATATTGTGCTGAGCCATGGCGGTCAGCATCGCAATGCCAATCAGTGCCGATCCAGCCAGCAGGCCCATCTTTTTGGTGATGGTGAATTTCATTGTGGAACACCTTTTCCTTGTGCAATGGGCAAAGAATAACTGTGATTCTGTATGGCAAATCGTTGGGTGCTCAGGTGCTACTCCGATATTGGTGGGCATCCCGGTGGGTGACATAGCGCACCAGACTGGGCACGTCCATGATCAATGCCACGCGGCCCGAACCCAGAATGGTGAAGCCACTGATGCCAGCAATTCCTTGAAAAACGGCTCCTAGTGGGCGGATCACGGTTTGGTGTTCACCTTGCAAGGTGTCTACCACCAGCCCCGCCCGGTGGCCTGCATAGCTGACCACTACCACGTTTTCTCGCACCACGGGTTGCAACAAAAAGGCCAGTTCTGGGTCTGTCGTGGCGGTGTTGGCCTCCTCGTGCGCTGGTGCTGGTGCTGGCGCATCGGCTATGGCAAACAATTCTTTGAGTCGGATAAAGGGCAAGACTTCGCCACGCAGGTTGAGTTGGTCGCGGCCTTGGGCGGCCTGCATCTCTTGGGCAGTGAGTTCGACACATTCTTCCAGCATGTCCAGCGGAATGACGAAGGAGGAGTGACCCACTCCCACCAAAAAACCGTCGATGATGGCCAGGGTCAAGGGCAGGCGAATGCGGATGGTGGTGCCTACGCCCTCGGTGCTCTCGATTTCGGTGCTTCCGCGCAGGGCCATGATGTTGCGGCGCACGACATCCATGCCCACACCCCGCCCCGACAGGTTGTTGATTTTTTCGGCGGTAGAAAACCCCGGCTCAAAAATGAGGTTGTGAATTTCACTGTCGGACAGTGGCTGTTCGGGCTTGACCAGCCCCCGCTCAATGGCCTTGGCCAAGATGCGCTCTTTGGGCAGCCCTCCGCCGTCGTCAGAGACCTCAATCACGATGCTGCCCGAATCGTGGTAGGCGTGCAGTCGCAAGGTGCCCTGGGCTGGTTTGCCTCTGGCCAAGCGCACTTCGGCTGGTTCAATGCCGTGGTCCATCGAGTTGCGCACCAGATGGGTGAGGGGGTCGCTGATTTTTTCGACCACGGTTTTGTCCAGCTCGGTCTCGGCCCCACTGACTTCTAGTGCGATGTCTTTGCCGATTTCTTTAGAGACATCGCGCACCACACGCTGAAACTTGTTAAAGGTGGCACCAATTTGCACCATGCGCAGTTGCAAGGCCGAATCGCGCACCTCCTCCACCAAGCGGTTCATCACGGAGGCGGCCTCCAGCAGCTCGGGTGCGCCGCTTTTGAAGGCACATAGGCTAATGCTGGCGCTGGCAATGATGAGCTCTCCGACCAGGTTGATGTGCTCGTCCAGAGTTTGTGCATTGACGCGGATCAGCCCTGCATCTGTGCTTTTGTTTTCTTTGGGCCGTGGTGGCGCTGTGATGGCCGTGCTGGTGCTGCTGGCAGGCGCTGGGGCCGGTGCCGCTACCGGGGCCGCAGTGGGTGGGGGTGGGGTTTCGGGGCGGTGCAAGAAGGCTTGGGCCTCGGCACGGGTGAGGCTGGCACATTGCACGAGGCATTCGCTTTGTCGCAACAGGTCTGCGGGCGAGTCATCATGGCCGGTAAAGTAATCGGGCAGTGGGCTGTGCGGGGGCAGGATGCGAATTTGGGCCTCGTCACGCACAAATTCGAAGACGTTTTCAATCGCGGCCTGTTCTGCCTGGCTGTCATAGCAGATTTCGAACCCAAGGTAGCAGTCCTCTGGGTTCATGTCGTCGGCGGCAGGAATGGCGTCGCTCAGGGTGACGATGTGAATGATTTGGCCCAAAGTGCCCAAATATTGCAGAAAGGCCACCGGGTCCATGCCATTGCGCAACACATCGCGGCCAAAGCGCAGGGAGATATGCCAATGGCTGGTGGTAGCGTAGTCTCCCACTGTGGCATCAGGTGCGGGGCTGGCGTGGGTCAAAGTAGCCATCGGTGCCGGTGCAGAAGACGCCTCTGGTGGTGCAGTGGCTTGGGCGTGGTGGCTGTTTTGGTCGCTGGCCTTGAGCTGCTCTACCAAGGCTTGGCTGTGTTGGTGGATTTCGGAGCTGGGGGGTTGGTTGCTGGCGACTAAATCAATCAGGGTGCCGATATGGTCACAGACTTCTAACAGCAAAGCCACCAATTCTCGGCTGATGGGCAACTCGCCAGCACGCACCTTGTCGAGTACGTTTTCGGCATGGTGGGTGAAGGCCACCAGATGGTCGATTCCAAACAACCCTGCCGAACCTTTAATGGTGTGCGCTGCCCGGAAAATTGCATTGATCAAATCGTTGTCACCGGGGGTCTGCTCAATGCGCAGCAGCGCCTCCTCCATGTTTTCCAGCAGTTCACGGCTTTCGCCGATGAAGGTTTGGAGAGCGTCGTCCAGATTCATGTGCAACGTCCCTCAAAGTGGATGGGTCGGTTTATGTTACTGCACGTATCCGTGTCAGGCCAGATGCAGGAATCCATAGACAATAGCTATTGTCTATAAAAACCACGTTGGCTGTAGCCACAGTGCAGGACATGATCCATGCTATGAATTGTGTGCAGTGCTGAATATCCGTTACTTGCTGATTTGCGCTTCAGTGGATACTGATTCATCATCAGGTAATACTGAGCTGGTAAGGAGCCTATATCTTGAAAGGGAGTAGCAGGATGCACCCTGTCCATGTCGTTCTGACCGATGATCACCAGCTTGTGCGCAGCGGTTTGCGCCAGCTTTTGCTGGAAGCGGGCAATATCGTTGTGGTGGCAGAGGCCGCAGATGGTCAAGAACTACTGGAGTTGTTGCCGGGTTGCACCGTAGATGTGTTGGTGTTGGATTTGTCCATGCCCGGCTTGAGTGGTGTGGAGTTGCTCAAGCGGTTGCAACTGTTTTATCCGCAGTTGCCGGTGTTGGTGCTGTCGATGCATGCCGACCCCGATGTGGTGGCCCGTGTGTTGCGTGCTGGGGCGGCGGGGTATCTGAGCAAGAATTGCGCCCCTGCGGTGCTGGTGGAGGCCGTTCATAAAATTGCGGCCAAGGGGCACTTTATTGATCCGGCACTGGTCGATGCGGTGGTGTTCCGCTATGGCGGCAAGATGGAGGCTGAGAGCGCACCAGGACGGCTGTCGCCACGGGAGTTGCAAGTGCTCGAGCGCATTGCCGCCGGTCTGTCGCTGGGGGAGATTGCCCAAGAGTTGCACCTGAGCCCCAAGACGGTGAGCACCCACAAGATGCACTTGATGAAAAAGCTAGACTTGCGCAATAGCGTTGATTTGCTCAAATATGCGGTGCGCCACGGTATGACAGTGAGCTAAGTGCTGCTGCATCACGCGGCGGTGGCCTGCACCAAGGTCTGCAGCACATGCAGTGCGTGGGCCACGGTGGCTGCGCGCACATCGTGGCGCTCACCAAGAAACTGTTGCCGCTGGCTGTGGGTGCGTCCGGCAACACACCATGCAAACCAGACGGTGCCGACTGGCTTGTCGGCACTGCCGCCGCTGGGGCCAGCCACGCCGGTGACGGCCAAGCTGACTTGGGCGCTAGAGTGGGCCAATGCCCCCTCGGCCATGGCCCGTGCAACGGCCTCACTGACAGCGCCGTGGGTGGCGAGCACATCGGCGGGCACGTCCAGCAGTTCTGTTTTGGCCGCATTGGAGTAGCTGACCCAGCCGCGCTCAAACCAGAGACTAGAGCCTGCCAGATCGGTGCAGGCTGCGGCAATCAAGCCGCCCGTGCAACTCTCGGCGGTGGCCAGTGTCCACTGGCGGGCCTGCAATGCCGTGGCGATGGAGGCCAGCACATGGGCCAGTGTGCTGGCATCGGTGCCTGTGAAGGTGGGAAGGGTCATGTAAAAAAGCGCCAAAGCGCGATCACGAGCAAAGTGCAAAAGGCGGCGACAAAGTCATCGAACAGAATGCCCCAGCCCCCGCGCCAGCCAAAGCCCTTGAAGAGCCGGTCGGCCCAAGCCACTGGGCCGGGTTTGACGGCGTCAAAAAAGCGAAACAGCACAAAGGCGGTGAACTGGCCCCAAAAACCCATGGGCATGGCGAGCCAGAGCACCAGCCAAAAAGCCACCACCTCGTCCCAAACGATGGCACCGGGGTCGGCTACGCGCAAGGCCCGCGCCGTGACGGTGCATGCCCACCATCCCCCCAGCGTTGCCAACACAATCAGCAGCCCCATGCGCAGCGGATCGAGCCAGTGTTGCAATAGCAAGAAAGACAGCCATGCCCACGCCGTGCCTACGGTGCCGGGGGCGGTGCGGGCCAAGCCAGCACCACAGCCCAAAGCAATAAAGTGGGCCGGATGCACCAGCAGGAAACGGGTGGTCAGGGCCACAGGAGGGGCATCGTATTGCACGGGCATAGAGTGGCAGGGAGTCAGGGCACGCTGGGGGTGGGGGCCGCGGGGGCGGCGGGGGTGTGCTGGCGCACCAGCAGCACAGGCACTGGGGAGGTACGGGCAATTTGTTCTGCATCACTGCCCATGAGCAGGCGCTCCAAACCGCGCCGCCCTTGGGTGCCGAGCACGATCAGTTGTGCGCCCCATTGCCGAGCATGTTCCACCACCAGTTGGGCCACGCTGGCATCCAGATTTTCCAGCAATTGGCTATCGCTGCGGATGCCTTGGTTGTGGAGTTGCTCACAGGCGCGATCAAGCAAGGCTTGGGCGGTGCGCAGCGCCGCCGGCAGCACGTCTTGGCTGTAGGTTTCGGGGCGCTCAAAGCCGCTAATGTGGGCCAGTGGATCGACGATGTGCAGCAGCCGCAACTGCGCACCGGCCAGCCGGGCCAGCCCAGCGGCTTCTTTCAGGGCTTGTTCGGAGGTGGGGCTGCCGTCAAAAGGCACCAGAATACGGGAATACATGGCATTTATCCTTTGACATCCTCTCCGGGCTAAACCCCGGAGATTCCTACTGCTAGACGGCGATGCCCCGCCGGGAGAATGTTGCGTGCTGCATTCACGTCGCGGTCGTGTACCGCACCGCAATCGCTGCACGTCCATTCCCTTATTCGCAAACCCGCCCTACCTTTCGGACTGCTGGCGGGTATGCTCCCGCAGCACGAGCAAGTTTGGGTTGAATACGCTTCGTTCACTTCCATAAAGACGATACCGGCCTGATGGCTCTTGTATTCCAACATCGTCTTGAGCGTGGCCCAGCCCGCATCCAGTGTGGACTTGGCCATTTTTGTTTTGACCAGCTTTGCGCTGGCTGCGTCGCCCACGAAGATGGCGGCGTTTTCTCTCACCATCGTGGTGCTGAATTTGTGCAGCGCATCTTTGCGCTGATTGGCAATTTTTGCGTGGATGGCTTTGACCCGGTGCTTTTTATGCGCCCGTTGTGCTTTAGCCAGTTCCAATTCATGCTGGCGATACCAGCGGCCATGCTCTTTTTTTTCGTTTGACGCCGTGGCACAGTCTTTCAGGCCCAAGTCGATACCCACACTGGCCGTTGCCACTGTAGGCTTGGCTTGCGCCTTGACTACGATATTGAGATGCCAACGCCCCCGGTTGTCCTGACTAAAACTGCCAGAACGTAGCTCATAGTCTGCCAAGCCGTAACTATCCCAAAGGCTGAATTTCTGTCCGGCAAAGGCGACTTGCCCTGCCTTGTACTGCAAGGCCCGCGCTTTGAAAGGAATCCAGCCCAAGCTGTATTTGCTGCTCTGGGGGTTGGAGACACACCAGCGCAGCTGGGCCTTTTTGAACTGCCTGCGGGCCTTGGCATAGTCTTCACACACTTGCTGCACGGTGGGCGAACCGATGTGTATGCCATCACACTTGCTGAAACCGTTGGTTAGCTTTTGCAGGTCGTAGCCCGAAAGCCACTGATGACGCTCACGGATGGCGCGGTGGCTGGTTTCGTTGCAAAAATTCCAGACCTGATTAACCTCACGCGCCATCGCAGATAGCACGCGAGCGTGTTTATCTTTGATGCGTAGGCGCAGGGTTTTGGTGCAATTCATGCTGTGCATTATGCTTAAACGCAGGGGTGGTCTATGGTCGCCCTCGTACTTTGCCTCAAGTTGCGCAGGTGCGCCGATTGGTATTTTTAAACAATCCATCCAAGAACAGCAAACGCCCCATGAGGACGCCTACGGCGTCCGCACTCTCCCCGAGGCTTCCCGCGCTCTGGGTGAACAAAAGAGGCGGGGCGGCCGCTCAGTGGTGCTCCAACAGCTCTAGCTCTTTGTGGTAGCGAATGGTGTGTTCGGCGTTGAAGCTGGCGCTTGCACCAGCTGCCAACGGTTGTTGCCAGACAATGGTGCCATTTTGACCATTCCAAGTGTGGCTGCTGGGGGCTGGTTGGTAGTGGGATTCGACCTCGATTTTCTCGTGCCGTGAGATGGGGGCGGCATGTAGCACTTGCAACGCAATGGGGGTGCTGTGGCGGCTGTCGATGTGGTAGCTGCGCCGGGTGCGCCGCTCGGTGCGCGAGCCAGTCAGGCCCGTGCTGCCTGTCATGTCTTCTGGCGCGGTGGCCCGCACCCGCACCAACTCGTCGCGGCCAAAGGATAGGCTGCTGCCTTGGGTGCTGTCGGCGGTGGCAGCGGCAAAGTCCAGTCGTCCGGTGCCAACAAAAGCACCATCGCGGTACAGGCCTACTGGGCCAGCAGGCCAGACGCCCGGGGGCGGTTGTAGCTGCGCGACCAGATAGGCTGCCTCTTCCTCGGCGGGGGCGATACGGGTGACTAACTGTGCGTTGGTTTGGTGGCTGCCCAATGCCAGTGTGACGCGCTGGCCGCTGGAGGGCACGGTAATGCGCTGGGGTACTGCAAATTCGGTGGCAAAACCCTTGTCAAACACGCTCACATCAAAGCGGGGCATGGCCTCTGGGGTGCTACCACCGCTGTGTTTGAGGGCCATGCTGTCACGCATGGCAGGGGCTGGTGCCATAGCCATCATCGGAGCGGCAGACATGGCGGGGCGGGGTGGCGGGGCTACATCCAGCGTCCAAGGTCTGGGCAAGCGCCCTTGGGTGGAGCGCCCCGGCTGGCCGGTAGACAGCGTGAGCTGCACATGGTTCCAATCCTCACCGCTGGCCTGGGCTACCAAGGCCAACCGTTCCAATTGCACCGTGGCTTTGTCGGCCTGCAAGGTAGCGCGGTAGCTGGGTTGCCAGCCAGGGCCACGCACTTGGTAAGACAGGCGCAATTCGGCCTCTTGTGCAGTGGCTAAATTCACGGTCACAGACACCACCTGTGCTCGCAAACTGGCAATGCGGCCTTGCTCGGCCAGCAGCGGCTTGAGGGCCAAGTCTAGGGCTTGTTGGCGCCGCGCCAATTGGTGGGTGCGCTGCCCAGCGTTTTGCGCTGATTGGCGCAGCGCCTCTGCCGTGGCAGTGACTTGTGTGGCGCTGGTGGTGGGGGCCATACGGGTATCTGGTTTGCCCTCAGCAGGTGCACTGGGGGGCGTACCGGCCACGTTGCCCAAATAACGTTGCGCCAGTTGCAATGCCTCCATCTCTGCCTTGACTTGGGCGATTTGGTCTTCCAGGGTGCGGATTTGGCCCTCCAGAGGGCTGGCGCATTCTGGCGTCACGTCGCGGTCTTTGGTGTCGACATGGAACTCACCGATGCGCACGACCGCATCGGCCTGCACTTGCAGGCTGGCGCTGTCTAAAGACGCGGGCAAACAGGTGAAGGTGAAGCTGCGTGCCCCTGATGCGACACGGGCCACCCGTTCCACAGTGGCGCTGCCGGGATACACCGTGACTTTGGCAATGTGCGAGGCAGCGTTGGTGTCAGCGGTTGGTGCGGTGGTGGGGGCGGTATAGCCACTGTGGCAAGCCGTGGCACTGAACAGGGCCACCGCCAGCGGACGGGGCCAGAAAAAAGACAATCGGTTCAAGGGAGCCTCCTGAAAATCTGCACTCAATACGTTTTTAGGCCATTTGGCTAATCGTTTTGCGAAAGCGTCGCAAGGCGCCGACAAACAGCAGGCTGCCAATAGCGATGATTGCCAGCATTTGCGGCCAGACCACGTCTACACCCGCCCCCCGGTACAGTATCGCTTGCCCGGCTGCCACAAAATGGGTGGTGGGTGCGATCAGCATGATGTTTTGCACCAGCATGGGCATACTCTCCCGCGGTGTAGTGCCCCCCGAAAGCATCTGCAAGGGCAGCAGCACCAGTACCAGCAACATGCCAAACTGTGGCATAGAACGTGCCACTGTAGCCAGAAAAATCCCCATCGATGTGGTGGCAAACAGATGCAACGCCGCCACCCACATGAACAGCGCGACCGACCCTTGTATGGGCACCTGCAGTGCCCCTTGCACCACCAAAATCAGCGACACCAGCACGGCACCCAACACCACCAGCCCCATTGACCACACCTTGGCCAGCATGATCTCGCCGGGGGTGACGGGCATGACCAAGAGGTGCTCGATGGTGCCATGCTCGCGTTCGCGGATCAACGCTGCCCCTGTGAGGATGACCGACAGCATAGTGACGGCGTTGATGATCTCGGTGAGGGAGCCAAACCAGCTTGGCTCCAGATTGGGGTTAAAGCGCAAGCGCACGTTCAGCTCGGCGGGCAACGTAGCCACGCCCCGGTGGCGCTGCACAAATTCGGCCACTTCGGTGCTGAGCATCTGTTGGATATAGCCGCTGCCAGTAAAGGCTTGGCTCATGCGGGTGGCATCGACATTGAGCTGCAGGGCCGGAGAGCGCCCGGCCAGCACATCGCGCTGGAAGTTGGGCGGAATATCCAGCACAAAGGTAAATTCACCGTTGTCCATGCCCTGATCCATCTCGGCCAGCGTAATGAGCCGGGGGGTGAGAAAGTGCGGCGGATAAAAGCTGCTAACAATGCGTGCCGATAGCGCCGAGCTGTCTTCATCAACGATGGCAATGGCCGCCTTGTGCAGGCTCTCGGGCATGGCGGTGGCTGCAACATAGATCGACACCGTGAAGGTATAGACGATCAAAAACAGCATCATCGGGTCGCGCGCCAGACTCCACAACTCCTTCACCCCTAGGCGGTAGATATTGGCAAGAGAGACGGTGTGGATGCGCATCAGGACTCCTGCTTTTTCAACAGCAAAATCGCTGTGCCCACAATCACGGGTGCGGCCAGCAGCAGCGGCCACAGAGACGGCCAGAGGTGGCTGATGTCCAGCGCCTTGCTAAACACCCCTCGGCTGATGGTCAAAAAATGGGTGGCTGGGTAAATGTGACCAATGAAAGCGCCCGTGCCCTCCAGCGATGACACCGGGTGGATCAGCCCAGCAAACTGTATGCAGGGAATCAGGGTGCCGATCATGGTGACAAACATGGCCGAAATTTGGCTTTTGGTAAAGGTAGAGGCCAGCAGACCAAAGCCGGTGGACGAGATGACAAACAACAGCGCCGTGCCAGTCAGCGTAGCCAAGCTGCCTTTGAGTGGTACGTTAAACACCGTGACGGCCAACAGCGTCATCAGGGCAAAATTGAACATCGCCAGCACGATGTAGGGCAACTGCTTGCCGAGTAAAAATTCAGCCCGCGTTACTGGCGTGACATACAGGTTCAAGATGGAACCCAGCTCTTTCTCGCGCACCACCGACAGCGCCGCCAGCATGGCTGGAATCAGCATCAGCAGCAGCGGAATCACCGCAGGCACCATCGCCGGTAGGCTGCGCACATCGGGGTTGTAGCGGTAGCGGGTCTCGATCTGGCTCAGGGCTTGGCTGGCTTGTCCCAGCCGGTGCGTTGCCAAGTCGGCCAGCCATGTCAGGTGGATGGCTTGGGCATAGGCGCGGATGGTCTCGGCCCGCTGTGGCATGGCACCATCTACCCAGGCACCCACTTGGGCGGTGCGGCCATGTTGCAAGTCGCGGGTAAAGCCCGGCGGAATCTCGATGGCCAGCGCAATCTCACCGCTGCGCATGCGCTGGTCAAGCTCGGCGTGGCTGTGCAGGGGTGGCTTTTCGATGAAGTAGCGTGAGCCCGACAGGTGTAGCGCGTAGTTTTGGCTCAGGCTGGTCTGGTCTTGGTCAAGCACGGCATAGGAGAGGTCTTCTACATCCATGTTGATGCCATAACCAATGATGAACATCAGCAGCGCCGTGCCCAGCAGTGCCAGCGTGGCGCGCACTGGGTCGCGGCGCAGTTCTAGCCATTCGCGCCACATATAGCTGATGGCCCGCCCCCAGCTAAACCATGCAGGTTGGGGGGCTGGGGTGTGGTGGGCGTCAGGCCGGTCAGCGGCGGCTGCCATAGAAGGCGGTGCGGTGGTGGTGTCTGCCTCGCCGTGGGCATCGCGCAGGTGGGCGATAAAGGCGGCTTCTAGGGAGGCAGCACCGCGCTGGGCCACAATTTGTGCGGGCGGTGCGCTGACCAGCACCTGCCCTGCGTGCATGAGCGAGATGCGGTCGCAACGCTCGGCCTCGTTCATGAAATGGGTGGAGATAAAAATAGTCACCCGGTCACGCCGCGACAGCTCTATCAGCAGTTGCCAGAAGTTGTCACGGGCCACCGGGTCGACGCCCGAGGTGGGCTCGTCCAAAATCAGCAGTTCTGGGCTATGCACCATTGCCACGGCCAGCGACAGGCGTTGGCGCACACCCAGCGGCAGAGCATCAGGCAGGCTGTGCTGCACGTCTTGTAGGTCAAAGCGTTCGATCATGGCCTGCACGCGCCGGGGCACTTCAGATTCAGGCACATGGAACAAGCGCGCGTGCAACACCAGATTTTGCAATACAGTTTGCTCGCCATACAGTGAGAACGCCTGTGACATATAGCCCACGCGGCGACGGGTGGCCAAGTCTTTGGGATCGACGGGTTGACCAAACAACCAGGCTTGGCCTTCGCTGGCAGGCAGTAGCCCCGTCAGCATTTTCATCGTGGTGGATTTGCCGCAGCCGTTGGAGCCCAAGAAGCCAAAAATCTCACCGCGCTGGATGCGAAAGTCCACATGATCCACAGCCACAAAATCGCCAAAGCGCATGGTCAGCCCTTGGGCTTCAATGGCGATGTCGTGGGGTTCGGTGGCGGTCAGTGGGCGCATTTCCACTGGCGCATGGCCGTGTTTCTTCTCGGGTGGCAGCAGGGCGATAAATGCAGCCTCTAGGTTGTTGCTGCCAGTTTGTGCCAGCAGTTGCTGTGGGCTGCCGGTAGCCAGCACCTGCCCGTCATCCATGGCTACCAGCCAGTCAAAGCCTTGGGCCTCGTCCATGTAGGCAGTGGCTACGATCACGCTCATCTGGGGGCGTGTGTGGCGGATACCGGCAATCAACCCCCAAAACTGCGCCCGTGCCAGTGGGTCAACGCCGGTGGTGGGCTCGTCCAGAATCAGCAGGTCGGGGTCGTGAATCAGCGCACAACACAGCCCCAGTTTTTGTTTCATACCGCCGGAAAGCTTGCCCGCTGGTCGGTCTAGAAACGGATGCAGACCTGTGTGGTGTGTCAGATGGTCAATGCGCTGGCGGCGTTCGGCAGCGTTGTGGCCGAACAGGCGGCCAAAGAATTGCAGATTCTCTTCTACCGACAGCGTAGGGTAGAGGTTCTTGCCCAAACCTTGGGGCATATAGGCAATGCGCGGGCACACCGCATGGCGGTGGGTGGTGCTGCGCATGTCACCCCCCAGCACCTGCACTTGGCCCTGTTGCAATGCCCGTGCGCCAGCTACCAGTGACAGCAGGCTGGATTTGCCCACGCCATCGGGGCCAATCAGCCCCACCATGCAGTAGGCTGGAATATCCAGGGTGATGCCATGCAGCGCCTGGGTAGCACCGTGGCGCAAGCCCACATCGGTCAGTTGCACCACCGGGGGGGGGCTGGTGGCTGCCATGTGTTACTCCGGCAGTTGCACGGCCAGATGGGCCGGCCAGTGCTGGGCAGGGTCGGGCTTGAGCCACGCCACACCCGGCAACCCGGTTTTGACCAGAGCTTGGTGTTTTTGCAGCAGTTCAGGTGCTATTTGCGCCTTGACACGGAACATCAGTTTTTGCCGCTCGTTGGCGGTCTCCACCGTTTTGGGGGTGAACTGTGCCGTGCTGGAGACAAACGACAGTTGTGCCGGAATCACATATTGGGGCAATGCATCGAGCACGATACGCACTTCGCTGCCCAAGGCCAGTTGGCCTGCCACCGTCTCAGGCACAAAGAAGGTCATGTAAACATCGGACAGGTCGATCAGGTTCAGCACCTTGCCGCCAGCCCCTATGACTTCGCCCGGTTGTGCAATGCGGTATTGCACCCTGCCATCGCGCGGTGCGGTGAGGGTGTGGTCGGCAATTTCGGCTTGTAGTCGGGCTACTGTGGCCTGTGCCGCTGTGACGCTGGTGCGTGCGCCTGCTACTTGGGTGCGTGTTGCTGCAATGGCCGCAGTAGCCGCTTGCACTTGGGCCTGTGCTGCCACGAGTGCGGCTTGCAGGCTGCGTTCTCGCGCGCGGTCGTCGTCTACTTCTTGCTCGGACGAGGCGCCATCCTGCACCAGAGTGGTAGAGCGGGCCAGCCGTTGGTGCGCGGCTTCCAACTCACTCTGGCGCTGTGCCACCAGTGCTTGCGCCGCGCGTTGTTCGCTCTCGCGCACCGCCACTTGGGCCTCGGCACTGGCAATGCCCGTGACGGCCTGTTGCTGATGGGCGCGGGCCTCATCCAAGGAGGCCTGCAAGCTATCGACCTGCATTTGTGCCAAAGTTTGGCCGGTACGAACCGGCTCTCCCTCTTTGACGGCAATGTTTTGCACTCGGCCTCCAAGTTTGGCGGCAATGTCAATCTCGGTGGCCTCCGTGCGGCCATTGCCACTGACCAGTCCTGCGGTGTCCTGTGGGCCTGAGCGCCAGTGCATCCAGGCGTAGGTGCCTGTGGTCAGGGTTGCGGCGGCCAAAGCCAAGGGAATGAGCCGGTGTTTCAAAGACATGGTCATGGTGCTGGGGGCTTGCGGACTCAGGGGGCGGAAGGTGGGGCGGCAGGCTGCTGCTCTGTCAGGGTGCCTCCACCCAGAGCGGCATACAGGCCGGTTTGGGTGGTGAGCAAGGCGTAGCGCAATTGCAGCACCTGCTGTTGGGCTTGGAGCAGGTCGCGCTGGGCATCCAACAGTTCTAACAGGGTGCTGGCCCCTTGGGCATGGCGTTGTTGCATCAGGCGAGTGCGGGAGCCTTGCACGCTCAGGGCTTGCTGGGCCATGTGTAATTGCGTGGTCAGTCCTTGTCGGGCTGCCAGCGCATCCACCACTTCACGAAAGGCCATCTGCACCGCCTTCTCGTATTGGGCTACAGCCATGTCGCGGCGCACCTCTTGCAGTTGCAGGTTGTCACGCAGGCGCCCGCTCGTGAACAGTGGCAGGGTGATGCTGGGCGAAAACGCCCATTTGGCACTGCCGTTGTCAAACAGCCCTCCCAACTCGGCGCTGGCGCTGCCCGCCAGCCCGGTCAGTGCAATGCGTGGAAAGAACGCAGCCCGTGCGGCCCCAATCTGGGCATGGGCTGCCCGCAACTGGTGCTCTGCCGCCACAATGTCGGGCCGATGCACCAGCAGATCGGAGGGCAGTCCGGCTTGTAAGGGTGCCAGAGGGGCTTCACCCCAATGTGCAGTGTTGGCGGGCAGGGTGATTGGTTGGCCCAGCAGCAGGGTCAGGGCATGGACTTGCCGAGCGCGAGCCAGTTCCCATTGGGCTATTTGGGCCTCTGCTTGGGTTAGCAGGGTTTGGTAGCTTGTCAGTTGCAGGCGTGAGGCCGCACCTGCGTCCACCCGGCGTGTAAAGAGGCGCAGGCTTTGCGTCCGGTTGTCACGGGCTTGGCGGGCCAGGGTCAGATGTTCATCCAGTTCCCGCAGTGCCAGATAGCCTTGGGCCACTTGGGTAATGAGGCCCAACGCGACAGCTTGGCGGGCAGCATCGCTGGCCAGATAGGTTTCCAGCGCCGCATCGCTCAGGTAGCGCAGGCGCCCCCAGAAGTCAATTTCCCAGGTTGCCATGCCCAACCCGACTTGGTACTGGCTGCCCAGTTGGGGCTGGCGGCTCATATTGAGATCGGCTGGGGTGCGGGAGCGGTCTAGGCCCACTTGGGCACCAATGCTGGGCGATAGCTCGGCGTGCTGGATGCCATAGGCCGCACGGGCCTCCTGCACGCGTAGCGCGGCACTGCGCAGATCACGGTTGTGCTCTAGGGCTTGGTTGATCCAGCTTTGCAGCAAAGGATCGGTGAAATAGCTGCGCCAATCCAGCGTTGCGGCAGGGGTCTGGGAGGGGGGGGCGTCCTCTAGGCCATACTGTGCTGCAACGGGTAAGGCGGGAGGGACATAGTGGGGTGCCAGTGGCGCACAGCCACTTTGCAACACCAGCGCCAGCACCAGCAGTGCCTGCCAGCATGGGGGCATCATGCACCGACCGTTGGGAGAAAGAGAAGAAGGCATGATGGGGGTAGGTGTAGCGGCGTTGGTGGGTTGGTAACCGAGCCCATCAGAGGTCTCCAAGCCCTTCCAGTACGCTGCCAATGCCTTGCCCTACCGCCGACAGCACTTCTCCCGCCGTAGACACCACGGCCCCGCCGACATCGCACGCGATGTCTGAGATGCTGCCCAAGGCGTCCAGAATGTCTACCCCTTGAGACAGCGCATCGGCGGTGCTGTGGGTAGATTCTTGCTGTGACCGTTGTTGCTGTTGTTGTTCTGCGAGCTCCAATCCTTCTTGGATACTAGAGGCTGGCGAGGCGGGGGCTGTGGATTCAGGCATGGTGTGTTCCATCAGGCAAAGTGATCGAATGAAGCATAACGCGCGGTGATGGCTTGGCCTTGGTCATCTATCAGCCGCAGACCTGTAGTGGCCTCTATGGTGCCAATGCGTGTGATGGGGGTGGTGCTGGCTTGGGCGGCAGCCAGTACCGCAGGGCGCTGACTGGCTGCCGCAGTAAAGAGCAACTCGTAATCGTCACCTCCAGCCAGAGTGCATTGCCGTACCAGTTCGGTCTTGAGCGGCTGACCGCATAAGCGGGCTTGGGCCTGTGCTGCCAGTAAGGCACTGGTGCAAGAGGTATCCACGCAAGCTCCGACCCCCGAGGCACGCAGGAGATGGCCCAAGTCTCCCAGCAGACCATCGCTCACGTCCAGTGCAGCAC
Organism: Giesbergeria sinuosa; assembly: GCF_042652905.1. Taxonomy (NCBI): domain Bacteria; kingdom Pseudomonadati; phylum Pseudomonadota; class Betaproteobacteria; order Burkholderiales; family Comamonadaceae; genus Giesbergeria; species Giesbergeria sinuosa. Next base: position 67,941 of record NZ_JBHSHJ010000016.1, read on the forward strand.
TGGCAATGCCGCGCAAGGCTTGCCCGAGGGCCACACGCGGCGTAGGTGCTTCCAGCCGCTGTTGCGCTGGGCCCAATACAGCAGAGGGCAACTCAAGATGGCCGAGTAAAGACTCCAGTGCCAGTCGGGCATCGCCCAGTTGGCCGCTCACATACAAATCGTCTCCAGCACGGGCACCACTGCGCAGCAATGCCTGTCCGGCAGGCACTTCGCCAAAGACGGTGATGCAGATATTGAGCGGCCCTTGCGTGGTGTCACCACCCACCAGTTCACAGCCGTGGGCATCGGCCAGTGCCAGCAGCCCGCTGGAAAAGGCTTGCAACCAAGGCTCATCCACACTGGGCAGTGCCAGCGCCAGGGTGAACGCCACCGGCCGGGCACCACAGGCCGCCAGATCGCTCAGGTTGACGGCCAGTGCCTTGTGGCCAAGGCGGTAGGCATTGGTTCCTGCAAAGAAATGCCGCCCCTCGACCAGCATGTCACTGGAGACCGCCAGTTGCATGCCGGCACGCGGTTGCAGCAGCGCACAGTCGTCGCCCACACCCAGCACTGCCCGGCGCACAGGCCGCGTGAAATAACGCGCAATCAGATCAAATTCACCCATGCCACCATTGTGGCGTCTGCACGGCCCAGAAGCCTATGCCTTAAGTGCCAGGATCGCGGGGTCGGAAAAAATCCAGTGGGTGTGTGCGCAGCCGTGCCCGAATGGCGGCGTAGATGCGCGAGCGTTCTACACCACTGACGTTTTGGGCTGTCAGTGCCACCCTAAAAGCCAAGTAAAAGCTCACGCCCACGTTCAGAGCGGCCAGCCATGGCAAGCTAGCCAGCGCCCACCAAAAGGCGGGCAGTTGCAGTGCCTCCAGCAACCCCAGCCCCATGCCTGCCGCCGCAATTTGCCCCGCAGCCAGCGTGACGTGGCGAATATCCAGCCCCAAGCCAAAAAAGGTGGCAAACACTGGCACCAGACCTAACATCAGCCCCAGCGACACATTGGCCGCCAAGCCAGAGATATTGGTGCGCAAAAAACTCGCCCATCGGGCGGCCCGTGCCTGCCCCAGCAGGCCAGTGATGCGCGGGTTGTAGCGCAAAGCCGAGTCAAGCCGATACAGCACAAACCAGTTTTCTACCCCGCCAGCCACCATGCTGGAGGCAAACAGCAGCACGCCGGTAAATGCCGCGTAGAGCACGGATGGCCCCAGCAATTGCAAGGATTGCAGGGTGTATTGGGTTTGGTGGGCATCCAAAAAGGGTGTGCCAAACCACAGCTGCCAGATGCTGGTGAGCAGCAATACGGCCGGAAACACCACCAACACATTGCCCAGTACGGCGGCCACCTGCGAGCGCACCAAGTGCGTGACTTCGTCCACAAAGGCATTGATGGCCTCGCCTGAACCCAGCTCCTTGAGCTTGGCCGCCATGGCGGGGGCCGTCATGGCAGGCTGTTTGGTGGCCACAGTAAAGTGCAACAGTTGCACCAGCACAAAGCTGATGGCGTAGTTCATGCCCGCCACAAACCCAGCCCAAAACGCCGACAGTGCCAGCGCACCCAGTGCGAATTTGGCCAGTGTGGTCAGTGCCATCACGGCCCCACCACCAGCGGCATGACCCAGCATGGCGCGGTATTCTGTGGGGGTGCGGGTGATGTAGTGCTCGCCGGTTTCGGCGCTGCGCTCGGCCACCTTGGCTGCCAGCAAAGACGAGTTGGCGCTGAATACAGCGCGCAGGCTGCGCCGCTCTTGGGCCACCTGCACCAGGTGCCCAAGCAAACGAGCGCCATGCAGTGCGGGGGTGGGGGAGAGCACGCATTCCAGCAGCTCACGCATTCGCACAATGCGAGCGCGCAATTGGCGCAAGCGAAACACCAGCCCGACCGAGATGCCGTTGTCTTCAAAGTGACCATACACGCTGGTGGCTGCACTGCGGCAGGCGTCAAGACGCTCGCGCAACCGTTGTGCAGTCTCTTGCAGCCGGTCTGGGGTGCGCAGGCTGTGCAGCACTTCTATCCGTAGGCTTTCTACATCGCGAATCAGGGCATGAAACGGTTGCGCTTCGCGCGTCTCTGGGGTCATGCGCAGGCGCAGTTCTGGGGCAAAGCCCGTCGACAAAATTTGCCCAGCGCAGTAGGTCATGGCATCGAGCAGTGTGCGCTGCCAACGCGTGCTGTGGCCGTTGTCACCACACAGCACAAAGACCAGGCGCTCAAGCAAATCGGCAGGCAGGGCGGCCAGCCACTGTGCATCAAAGGCTTCGGGCAGTGCCAGAGTGAACAGCTCGGTGGCATCAATGGTTTCGGGGCTGCCGGGCAATATCTTGAGGCGCAGGCGCTCGGCCAGTTCGCTCAATAGTGCGGTGCGTGGTGCAAAACCAAAATCGGCCAACAGTGGGGTGATGTCTACCGTGTCGGTGAGGGTTTGCCACCAGGTTTGCAGGCGCTGTTGCACATCGGGCCGGGCTTGCACCGCATCCAGCAGCAAAGCCAATCGCCCCACTGCATCCGGTGCTGATTGGCCCCGGCCTCGCACCCAGTGCAGCAGGTCGATCAGCCAGAGATGGCGCTGTGCCAGCGCAGCCTGCGGGTCCAGTTGTGCCAGTAGACCATGCAAATCGTGGCTAGGTGGCGTCAATGCAATACCCTTGCGTTCAGTGGTTGGCCTGCGCAGCCAGGGCTGGTGGCTTCCAGCACAAACAACGGGATCTCGCAGGCAAAGGCTTCGCCATCTTCTGCCACGCAGTGGTAGCTGCCGTGCATGGTACCGCTGGGCGTGCGCAGCTGGCAGCCACTGCTGTATTGGAAGGCTTCGCCAGGGCGCAGCAACGGTTGCTCGCCCACAACCCCCAAACCTTTCACCTCTTGGGTGTGCCCTAAGGCGTCGCTGATATGCCAGTGGCGAGACACCAGTTGTGCCGCCACATCGCCAGTGTTGTGGATCGTGATGGTGTAGGAAAAGCTGAATACCCCGGCCTCGGGTGAGGATTGCTGTGGCAGGTATTCCGGGGTGATTTCCACCTGAAATTGGTACTTTGGCATGGGGTAATACTAACTGCGACAATGAAAGGCATGAGCCACACCTACCGTATTGCCCCCTCTATCCTCTCTGCCGACTTTGCCCGTCTGGGTGAGGAAGTGCGCAACGTGATTGCCGCCGGTGCCGATTGGATCCACTTCGACGTCATGGACAATCACTATGTGCCCAACCTCACCTTTGGGCCGATGGTCTGCCAAGCCCTCAAGCCCCATGCTGTGACCGCAGCCGGTGCGGCGGTGCCCATTGACGTGCATTTAATGGTCGAGCCGGTCGATGCATTGGCTGCTGCTTTTGCCCAAGCCGGTGCCGACCTCATCAGTTTTCATCCCGACGCTTCTACCCACGTCCACCGCAGTATTCAGGCCATCCAGAGCCAAGGCGTGAAGGCAGGGTTGGTGTTCAATCCCGCCGAGCCACTGGACGTGTTGGACTGGGTGATTGATGACATTGACCTGATCCTCATCATGAGCGTCAACCCTGGTTTTGGTGGTCAAGGGTTCATTGATTCGGCCTTGCGCAAAATTGAGCAGGCGCGCCAACGCATTGAAGCCAGTGGCAAAGACATCCGCCTAGAAGTGGATGGCGGCATCAAGGTGGACAACATCCGCCGTGTGGCCGATGCAGGGGCCGACACTTTTGTGGCGGGCAGTGCTATTTTTGGCAAGCCCGACTATCGGGCCGTGATAGACGCCATGCGTGTGGCCTTGGCCTGATCCATGCACTCGTGCTGAGCACAAACCCCATCGTTCATGATGGGGTCTGGTTTTTTTGCTGTGCGGCGGTCGACATCCCGCACAGGCATGTCGCGCAATTTGCTGTTCCCTATGGGGCCCAAGCGGTGGGCGTTTTGCTCAATGAGTGGGCCTGCACTGCTGTGGTGGGGCCGGGCCGTCCTTGACAGGGCAGCCATCCACAGACTTTTTAAACACCTAGGGGCTGCACAGCACTTGGTTTCTGCCACTGCCCTTGGCCCGGTACAGTGCGGCATCGGCATCACCGAGCACCTGATTGGCACCAGACTGCCCTTGGTAGCAGGCAATGCCAATGCTCACGGTGGCTGCAACAAGCTGTCCATCTTCGCACGGGGTCAGGGTGTCCATGAAGTCGATTCGTATTTGTTCCATCCGTTGGTACGCTTCGATGGCATGTGTATTGGGCAGCAAAATGGCAAACTCTTCGCCGCCAATGCGGGCTGCATAGCCTTGCTCCGGGCAGTATTTCTGGATCGTGGAGGCCATGTGTTTGATCACCATGTCACCGGCGGCATGTCCATAACGATCGTTGATAGACTTGAAATCGTCAATATCCAAAATAGCCACGCTGTAAGTGCTGCCGTGTGCTTGTGCATGTTCGTAAGATTGCTGCAACAGCGGCATGAAAGCCCTGCGGTTCAAAATTTCTGTCATGGGATCATGCTGTGCTTCCTGTTCTGCTTTGCGCTTATCGTTCTCGGTGCGGTGCAGTTGCGAGTTCTGCAACGAAAGTCCAAAAATTGTTAAAACGGCAGAAATGACATAAGCCATCATTTCTGCATTGGCCTCTTGTGGATCATCTGCAATGAATGGCCCCAGACCATGTGCCGTGGTAAGAATCATGGCGAGCATGGACAAACTGCTGAGGGTGGCAATGTAAAAAAGGTTTATCTCAAAAGCGGCAATCACCAATGCTGGAAGTATTAAATAATACGTCCACCATTGTTTTGTGGAGACACCTGCCATTAATAAAAACGCCAATAAAATGCCAACCCCCACCAGCGTTTGGTAGGGACGCCAAACCAAAGATTTGGCGTCTGGCCAGCCAATATATATTTGATAAACCAGTAAAATGCCTAAGCAATCGGCAAAGAACAGCATTTTGATAAAATCAAAAACAGCAGCCGATTCAATATAATGCCCAGTCAAAAGATTTAAAGATAGCAAAGTGCTTGACAGCCCCACAGGTATGGCGCAGCCATAGAGTAAAAACCAAATCAGATCTTTAGCATCCTGGACACCTTCTTTCATGAAGCGGCCCATCAACTGCGTAGCCAGCAACGGTGCCAAGGTGTCTGCAATGGTAGATATGCTGGTGTGGAATACCGCACTAGACCATGGACGCCCCTCCAGCAGCCCCGGAAAATTAGCCAAAAAATCGGGCAGAACAACAAACGGAACGGCCTTCAGACCCCAAGTCAACACCATGACCAAGCCAATGCCCGATGGCAGCCAGATCAGCGTGATGTTGGCAGGCTGGAAGGAAAAGAGCGTCATGCCAGCCCGTGCTGTCAAGTAGTACAGGATGCTGCTGGCAATCAGTCCAAACCAGTCACGTTTTGTTGGCATGGTGTTCAGCACAGGAGGGGGAGTCTGAGGGGTGCCACAGTTTGCCTGCAATTTTCATTTTGTTACAGGAGTTTTTCATGCTTATATTGCCGTTAGAACCCGCGGCGTTGGATGCCGCCATCATCGATCTCGACGGCACGATGGTTGATACCTTGGGTGATTTTGTGGAAGTGCTCCACCGCATGTTGGCTGATCTGGGCCTGCCCCCCATCGCCGCCACTGAAGTAGAGTGCATGGTGGGCAAGGGCACCGAGCATTTGATCCAGTCGGTGCTAGACCATCTGCTGGCCCTGAGCATCCCCGAGCTTGCTGCCCGGCAAGTGGCTGTGCAGGCACTGTTTCCCCAAGCCTGGGCCAGTTACCACCAACATTACCCCACAGTCAACGGGCAGTTTTCGCAGGTTTATCCGGGGGTGCTGGAAGGCTTGCAGGCACTGCGTGGTTGGGGCCTGCCCTTGGCCTGCCTGACCAACAAACCCACCGCCTTTGCACAGGCACTGTTGCGCGCCAAGGGCTTAGAGGTTTTTTTCACCCAAGTGTTTGGCGGTGATGCCTTTGCCAAGAAAAAACCCGATCCATTGCCACTGCGCAAAACCTGCGAAGCTTTGGGGACGACGCCAGCCCGTACTTTGGTGGTGGGGGATTCCAGTAACGATGCCCAGGCTGCCCGCGCAGCGGGCTGCCCAGTGGTGTTAGTGACTTACGGCTACAACCACGGTCAGCCTGTACGGCAGGTGGATGCCGATGGCTGGATCGACACCCTGGCCCGATTGCGCTAAATCCTTAGCGCAGCAATAACGCAGTCGGGCTTGCTGCAGCACCCCCAGAGCGTCCGGTGTATCCGGTGCGATGATCGTTCATCTTGAATACCGACACCACCCGCACCAGATCTTCTGCTTGGGCATGGAGGCTGTTGGCCGCTGCCGCCATTTCTTCGACCAGTGCGGCGTTTTGTTGTGTGACCCGATCCATGTGGGCGACACCCTCGCCAACATGCATCACCCCAGTAGATTGCTCGATACTGGCAGCACTGATTTCCCCCATGATGTCTGTGACGCGGCGGATGCTGTTGACCACCTCGGTCATGGTGGCACCTGCCTGATCGACCAAGGCGGTGCCTTGTTCGACCCGCTCGACACTGGCATTGATCAGCACTTTGATTTCTTTGGCCGCTTCTGCAGAGCGGCCTGCCAAACTGCGCACTTCGGAGGCCACCACCGCAAAGCCCCGACCTTGCTCTCCAGCCCGTGCCGCCTCCACAGCGGCATTGAGGGCCAAGATATTGGTCTGAAAAGCAATGCCATCAATCACGCTGATGATGTCAGAGATTTTGCGTGAGCTGGTGTTGATGCCCTTCATGGTTTCGACCACTTCTGAGACGACCTCGCCACCGCGTGCAGCCACAGTCGAGGCACTCATGGCCAGTTGGTTGGCTTGGCGGGCATTGTCGGCGTTTTGTTGGACGGTGCCACCCAGTTCGGACATTGAGCTGGAAGCCTCATTGAGGGCGTTGGCCTGTTCCTCGGTGCGGCCCGATAAATCGCTGTTGCCGCTGGCAATTTGTGCGCTGGCGGTGGCTACGGCGCTGGCTCCTTGGCGCACTTGCCCCACCATGCTGGCGATTTTGTCGCGCATGGTTTGGATGGCATTGAGCAAACTGGGGTGGTTGGGGTCTCGAACGGCAATGTCTACCGACAAATCTCCCTCGGCCAAACGATGGGCAATGGCTGTGGCATAGGCTGGTTCTCCACCCAGTTGTTGCAAGATGCCCCGTGCAATCAACCAGCCCAGCAAAGACAAGCAAGCAGCCAATGCCAGCGACCCCAATGCAAAAAAGCCGACCCGCTCCACAATCACTGAATCGACCGTGTCTACATAAACACCAGAGCCAATGATCCAGCCCCAAGGGCCAAATCCTTGCACATAGGATACTTTGGGTACAGGGGTTTCATGACCCGGCTTAGGCCACATGTAATCCACAAATCCAGCACCGCTGGCTTTGACCTTGCTCACCATCTCATTAAAAAACAATTTTCCAGTGGGGTCTTTTAGCTGGAGCATGTTTTTGCCATCCAAATCTGGCTTAATTGGATGCATCAGCATGAGTGCATTCATGTCATTGAGCCAAAAATACTCTTCTTTGCTGTAGCGCAAAACCTTGATGGCAGCCACAGCCTGCTTTTGCGCCTCAGGTTCTGGTAAAACCCCACTTTTAGCCAGATTATGATAATGCTCTAAAATGCTGTGTGCTGTTTCTACCGTTTGACGCACGCCATTTTGGCGCTCCTGCATAATCAGGCCACGTTCCGAAAAAAGAAATATAGCAGTCAGTGCCAAAATGCCCAGTGCGGCAGCCAATATCAGGGTGAGCAACCGCCTAGAAACACTGTAAGAGGATAGTTTGAACATGCTTGGCACCTATGAGGACGGCGTAAAATGATGAGGCTGCTGATGGCGGTGCAAAATAGCTGCTGAATTTAGTAGGCAACCCTGAAATTATTGTATTTTGAGTTGTTTCTTTTGGTTACACATCAGGGTTTTCGATAGGGAATAAATTCAGTGCATCGGTTTTTGTTATCTTTTGCAAGGTTCAGCGTGCTTGATGGCCTAGGCAACGGGCCACAGCAAAAATAATTCCCCCAAGCGGACGGGGGTCAAGATTGTACCTCTTTCGGTATGGTTTTTATTTTGTTTGATTTATCCGCTGTGCTAGATCGATATTAAAAATAATAAATCCTAGGTAAGTAGTCGATAGGTGCAGTCAATAAACTAGGCAGAGGCATGCAGGTGCTGTTGGGTGGGGGGGTCACCCGGTGCGCGGGAAGTCCCAGAGTTCAGTCCGGGGTTGAGAGCGCGCACGCCGTAGGCGTGCTAATAGGGATTTGCAATCCATAATCTACGTCATGGACTGCACCAAAACCCTGCGTCTGCGCATCAAAGACAAGCACGCCAAAGTGCTCGCGTTGATGGCGCGTGAGGTCAATCAGGTCTGGAACTTCTGCAATGAAACGAGCCACCGCGCCATCCGTGAGCGTCATCAGTTTCTCAGTGGCTACGACCTGCAAAAGCTGACCAACGGTTTCAGCCAGTGCGATGGCATACACATCGGTTCGCCCACTGTGCAACAGGTGTGCGAGGACTACGCCAAGGCCCGCAAGCAGTTCAAAAAGGCCAAGC
>NZ_JBHSHJ010000017.1:0-37851 GCF_042652905.1 Giesbergeria sinuosa
AAGGACAGCAAGGTGATTGTGGCGATCAACAAAGACCCGGAGGCGCCGATTTTTAGCGTGGCGGACTATGGGTTGGAGGCGGATTTGTTCCAGGCCGTGCCGGAGCTGGCTCAGGCACTCTGAGCCAGTCCCTACTCCAGAAAAACTGCTCCACGGTCTCACACTGCGCACCGCCACAGGCCGCTAGCACCCGCTTTGCAGGTGCTAGCGGCCCATCTAGGCATCACCTGCTTTCGTTGGTGCCACCTGTCGGGGTGTGGCGCTGGGCTCAGGCATAACGCTTGGCGCGCAGGTTGTCTTTCATTTGCTGTAACAGCGGTTGCAAAGCAGGCCCGATGCGCAGCGCCACGCAAGTAGCCAGCACATCAATCACCAGTAGGTGCAACAGGCGCGACACCATCGGGCTGTAGCGGTCATAGCCTTCTGGGTGGTCAGCCGCCAGATGGACGGCACAGGCGGCTGCCAAGGGTGAGCCGCTGGCCGTGATGGCAATGGTTGTAGCACCCTTCTTGCGTGCAATGTCGGCGGCGTCCATCAGGTCACGGGTGCGGCCCGAATTGGAGATGATGACCGCACAGTCACCTGGCCCCAGCAGCGTAGCACTCATCACCTGCATGTGGCCGTCGCTGGTGGCCAGACTGGTAATGCCCAACCGAAAGAATTTGTGCTGTGCATCCTGTGCCACGATGCCCGAATTGCCTGCGCCATAAAACTCGATGCGACGCCCCGTTTTCCACGTCGCTGCAATGGCCTCTGCGGCCCGCTCCATCAGTACCGTGCTGGCCGCATTGCGGTATTGCAAAAAGGCGGCTACTGCGTTGTCTACCACCTTGACCAATACATCGCCCGTCTTGTCATCGGCATCCACACTGCGATGGATGAAAGGTACGCCCTCACTCACGCTGCCCACCAATTTGAGTTTGAAGTCGGCCAATCCGTCGTAACCCATACTGCGGCAAAAGCGCACCACGGTGGGTTTGCTCACCTGAGCGCGGGCTGCCAACTCGCGTACGGGCAATCGGGCGAAGAGTCGTGCATCTGCCAGTACCAAACGCGCCACGCGCTGCTCGGCAGGGGCCAGTGAAGAAAGAGAGGCAGCAATCCGGTCCAACATAGAAAAAAGAGGCGCACGCCATGCAGGCAAGGTGGGCCAATGTAACCGTCTTTCGGCCCCGGCATCCTCCATGCCGCCCACCTGCGCGCATACACTTGCGGGCTTGCTGCATCCGCACTACGGTGCCGGGTTTTGTCCGATTTGACTTGTCCTTTGCCATGAACCAGCTCGACGCACTCAAACAGTTCACCACCGTGGTGGCCGATACCGGCGATTTTCACCAGCTGGCGCAATTCAGGCCACAAGATGCCACCACCAATCCATCGTTGATTCTCAAGGCCGTACAAAAAAGCGAATATGCCCCCTTGCTGCAAGATACAGTGCAGCAGTGGCGTGGCCGAGATTTGGGCGAAATCATGGATCGCCTGTTGGTGCGTTTTGGTTGCGAAATTTTGTCGCTCATTCCAGGCCGTGTTTCTACCGAAGTAGATGCCCGCCTGAGTTTTGACACCAGCGCCACTATCACCCGTGCCGAGCGCATCATCGAGCTGTACCAGGCCCAAGGTGTTCACATCGACCGTGTATTGATCAAAATTGCCGCCACTTGGGAAGGTATTGAAGCGGCCCGCCATCTGGAGCAACGTGGCATCCACACCAACTTGACGCTGCTGTTCTCCTTTGCACAAGCTGTGGCCTGTGGTCAGGCCAAGGTGCAATTGATCTCGCCCTTTGTGGGACGCATCTACGATTGGTACAAAAAACAGGCCGGCAGCAATTGGGACGAGGCCGCTATGGCAGGGGCCAACGACCCCGGCGTGCAATCGGTACGCGCCATCTATCAACACTACAAGCATTTTGGTATTGCCACCGAAGTGATGGGGGCGAGTTTTCGCAATGTGGGCCAGATCACGGCACTGGCCGGTTGCGATTTGCTCACCATTGCGCCAGAACTGTTGGCCCAATTGGCCGCCACCGATGCACCTTTGGCGCGCACGCTGGACGCCCAGGCAGCCCAGACGCTTCACTTGCCTGTGGTGAACTATGACGAGGCTGGTTTCCGCTACGCCCTCAATGCCGATGCGATGGCCACCGAAAAACTGGCCGAAGGCATCCGTGCATTTGCTGCAGATGCCGTCAAATTGGAACAGTTGATGCTGGCGGCCTAAATGCCAGCACTGGAGCAAGATATTTTCCGGGATCAACGCACACGCTGTGACCACACCCCGGCTTGGGTTGCTTTGCAGGCGCATTTTGAAGCGACAGGCCGCCACTTTGATGTGCGTGGTGCCTTTGCGGCCGATCCAGCCCGTTATCGTGCCTTCAGTCAAGAGGCACCCCATGTTTTTGCCGATCTCTCGCGCAACCGCATCGATCACGCCACGGAGGCACTGCTGCTGGATCTGGCCCGCCAGTGTGGGCTAGAGCAGCAGCGCCAAGCTATGTGGATGGGCGAGCCCATCAACACCACAGAGCAGCGTGCGGTGTTGCACCACCTCCTGCGCCAACCCGTCCCCCCCCTCGGTGGGGCGGATGCCGCCCCATTCATAGCCCAGGCTGGGCGTGATGTTCACCGCACATTGCAGGCGATGCTGTCCTACGCTGACAGCGTACGCCAAGATGCACGTATTACCGATATTGTCAGCATTGGCATTGGTGGCTCTGGGCTGGGGCCATCGATGGCCGTGACGGCGTTGGAAGAGCATTGGCAAGCAGGTCAGCGGGTGCATTTTGTCTCCAATGTCGATGGCATGGAGCTGGGTAGCTTGTTGCGCCGCTTGCGGCCAGAGAGCACGCTGTTTTTGATTGCCTCCAAAACCTTCACTACCGCAGAAACGATGGTCAACGCCCATGCGGCCCGTGACTGGTTCTTGGCCCACGGCGGCAGCACCGACACCAATGCCGATCTGCCGTTGGCCCGCCATTTTGTTGCCCTGAGCACCAATGTAGATGCAGCCCGGGGCTTTGGTATCACGACCACCTTTGGATTTTGGGATTGGGTGGGTGGCCGTTTTTCATTGTGGTCAGCCATTGGGTTACCGATTGCCATTGCCGTAGGCAGCAAGATGTTCCAACAGCTGTTGGCGGGTGCCCATGCAATGGATGAGCATTTTTATACCGCACCGTTAGAACACAATTTGCCAGTGCGTCTGGGGCTGTTAGACATTTGGTACCGCAACTTTCATGGCTTTAGCAGCCGGTGTATTGCTCCCTATAGCCACGGTTTGCGCCGCTTGTCTGCGTACTTGCAACAGCTGGAAATGGAGAGCAATGGCAAAGGCGTGGACTGGCGTGGACAAGCACTGCCCTATGCCACCTCGCCTGTGGTTTGGGGAGAGCCAGGCACCAATGGTCAACATGCTTTTTTCCAGATGATCCACCAAGGAAAAGACATCATTCCGGTGGAATTCATCGTTTTGCGCCAAGGCGGCCGGGATTTGCCTGAACAACATTCACGCTTGGTAGCCAATGCCTTGGCCCAAGCCCAAGCCCTGATGTTGGGACGCGACAGTGCCTGTGGGCACCGTCACTTCAGCGGCAACCGGCCCAGCACGGTGCTGTTGTTGGAGCGCCTCAATGCCACCTCGCTGGGTGCCTTGCTGGCACTGTATGAGCACCGGGTATTTGTCAGCGGCTCGCTGTGGGGTATCAACAGTTTTGATCAATGGGGTGTAGAACTGGGCAAGCAACTGGCCTCCAACCTCGAACCCCGCTTGGCCAGTGGTGATGCGCAGGGTTTGGATGGTGCGACCGCTGGCTTGTTGCGGCGTCTGCGAAGCGGACAACAGCAGCCATGCGAGCCTCTTCCATGATCGGTACCAATATACCGGCCAGGGGCCGCAAAAATGAGAACGCAAAAGCACCCCGCCCACCCCTTTGATTGGCCGATTGCAGGCTGATGGGCGGTGATACCATGACTGCTCAATTCTTACCCCTTCCGGTTCCATGGCCGCTGTTGACACCACCCTCAAAGATCCTGCAACAGTTGCACTCCCAGGTTTGGGACGGGCGCTCATTTCTGCAGGAAAACTGACGCAGAAGGTTGCCGAAGACATCTATCGCAAGTCGCAGGCCAGCCGCACCAGTTTCATTGCTGAACTGACAGGCTCGGGGGCCATCTCTGCCGCAGATTTGGCCCATGCGGTATCTTCAGTCTTTGGCGCCCCCTTGCTAGACTTGGGTGCAGTAGACCCCCTGCGTTTGCCCAAAGATCTGTTGGACGCCAAAATTTGCAGTGCCTACCGTGTGGTGGTGCTGGCCAAACGCAGCAACCGGCTCATCATTGCCTCGGCAGATCCAACCGATCAAGAAGCCGCCGAAAAAATCAAATTCACTACCCAGATGGGGGTGGACTGGGTTATTGCTGAATACGACAAACTCAGTGCATTGGTCGATACCAACAGCAAGAGTACCAGCGAGTCCCTAGAAGCCCTCAACAGCAGTGGTGATTTTGAATTTGACGACGTTCCGGTAGAGGCGGCACCAGAGAGCCAAGACAACGCTGGCGCTGAAGTTGAAGACGCTCCCATCGTCAAGTTCCTGCACAAGATGCTGATCGATGCGTTCAATATGCGGGCTTCAGATTTGCACTTTGAACCCTATGAGCACCAATACCGGGTGCGCTTTCGTATTGACGGAGAACTGCGCGAGATCGCCTCGCCACCCATTGCCATCAAAGACAAGCTGGCCTCGCGGATCAAGGTGATTTCGCGCCTAGACATCTCCGAAAAGCGTATTCCGCAAGATGGCCGTATGAAACTCAAAGTGGGGCCAGACCGGGTGATTGATTTCCGGGTCAGCACCTTGCCCACCTTGTTTGGTGAAAAGATCGTGATCCGTATTTTGGACCCCAGCAGTGCCAAAATGGGCATCGATGCCTTGGGCTACGACCCGGAAGAAAAAGCCCGCCTACTGCACGCTATTGGCCGACCCTACGGCATGATTTTGGTCACTGGGCCTACTGGCTCGGGCAAGACCGTGTCGCTCTATACCTGTTTGAACCTGCTCAACCAGCCCGGCGTCAACATTGCAACGGCTGAAGACCCGTCTGAAATCAACTTACCCGGTGTCAACCAAGTCAACGTCAACGAAAAAGCGGGATTGACGTTTGCGGCGGCGCTCAAATCTTTCTTGCGCCAAGACCCAGACATCATTATGGTGGGGGAAATTCGCGATCTGGAAACGGCTGACATCTCCATCAAGGCGGCCCAGACTGGTCACTTGGTGCTCTCTACACTGCATACCAATGATGCGCCCACCACGCTCACCCGGATGCGCAATATGGGCATCGCTCCGTTCAACATTGCCTCCAGCGTTATCTTGATTACCGCCCAGCGTTTGGCGCGGCGCCTGTGCCCACAGTGCAAGGCGCCTGCCGACATTCCCCACGAAGCCTTGCTTGACGCGGGGTTTACTGACGAAGAGCTGGACGGTTCTTGGGCGCCGTATAAGGCCGTGGGTTGTTCGGCTTGCAACAACGGTTACAAAGGTCGGGTAGGTATCTACCAAGTGATGCCAATTTCTGAAGAAATTCAGCGCATTATCCTGCGCGACGGCAGCGCGATGGACATTGCGGCACAGGCCAAGGCAGAAGGGGTGCGTTCCTTACGTGAATCTGGCTTGCATAAGGTCAAGGCGGGGCTGACCTCGCTGGAAGAGGTGTTGGCCGTCACCAATCTATAAACACTGCACAACCGAGGGAGCGCCATGGCGACCGCTGCATCACAGGGGATCAAAGACTTTGTTTTCGAGTGGGAGGGAAAAGATCGCCACGGCAAGATCGTGCGTGGCGAGACCCGTGCCTCTGGCGAAAACCAGGTACAGGCCATGCTGCGCCGCCAAGGGATCTTGCCCAGCAAGATCAAAAAGCGGCGCATGAGTGCGGGTAAAAAGATCAAACCCAAAGACATTGCCCTGTTTACCCGCCAAATGGCCACCATGATGAAGGCTGGTGTGCCACTGTTGCAAGCCTTTGATATTGTGGGGCGTGGCAACACCAACCCCAGCGTGGGCAAGTTGCTTAATGACATCCGTGCCGACGTTGAAACCGGTACGTCACTCAATGCCGCCTTTCGCAAATACCCGCTCTATTTTGATAGCCTCTACTGCAATTTGGTAGAGGCGGGCGAGGCCGCCGGTATTTTGGAGGCCCTGCTCGACCGGCTGGCCATGTATATGGAAAAGACCGAGGCCATCAAGGGCAAAATCAAATCGGCACTGATGTACCCCATCTCGGTGGTGATTGTGGCCTTTGTGGTGGTGACGGTGATCATGATTTTTGTGATTCCCGCCTTCAAACAGGTGTTCACATCGTTTGGGGCAGATTTACCTGCCCCCACCCTGTTTGTGATGGGTGTGAGTGAGATTTTTGTCACATGGTGGTGGCTGATTTTTGGCGTGCTTGGCGGTGGCTTCTATTTCTTCATGCAGGCGTGGCAACGCAGCGAGAAGGTGCAGATGTTCATGGACAGGGCATTGTTGAAGATGCCAATTTTTGGTGTCTTGATTGAAAAATCAGCGGTCGCTCGCTGGACGCGTACCCTGTCCACCATGTTTGCCGCTGGTGTACCACTGGTAGAAGCTTTGGACTCAGTGGGGGGGGCTGCGGGCAACTCGGTCTATTCAATGGCCACAGAGAAAATTCAGCAAGAGGTGTCTACTGGTACCAGTTTGACGGCAGCCATGGCCAATGCCAATGTGTTTCCATCGATGGTGATACAGATGTGTGCCATTGGTGAAGAATCGGGTTCGATTGACCACATGCTGGGCAAGGCCGCCGATTTTTATGAAGAAGAAGTCGATGAAATGGTGGCTGGCTTGTCTAGCCTGATGGAGCCGATCATTATTGTATTTTTGGGTGGCTTGATTGGCGGCATTGTGGTGTCGATGTACCTGCCCATCTTCAAGTTGGGACAGGTGGTCTGATGGGTATCGATCCTTGGCTGGATGCCATATTGTTGGGTGTGGTGGGGTTGCTGGTGGGCAGCTTTTTGAATGTGGTCATTCATCGACTGCCGAAAATGATGGAGCAGCAATGGGCGGCAGAGTGTGCCGACTATGTGGCCCACCTCTCTCCCACAGCAGCTGTAAGCACTGCTCTAGCAACCGAGCCAGAGAAATTCAACCTCTGGACGCCGCGTTCGCGCTGCCCCTCGTGCGGGCACCCAGTGCAATGGTATGAAAACATTCCGGTACTGAGTTATCTGGCCTTGCGTGGGCGCTGTTCTGACTGCAAAACCGGCATCAGCTTGCGTTATCCAGTGGTGGAGTTGTTCACTGCAGCCCTTTTCTTCTTCTGTGTGAAGCACTGGGGTCTGACACCTACCGGATTGGCTTGGTGCGGCTTCTCTGCCACATTGGTGGCGCTGGCCTTCATTGACTGGGATACAACCCTGTTACCCGACGATTTGACCTTGCCCTTGCTGTGGGCGGGGCTGTTGGCATCGGCGTTGCAATGGATCAATGTGTCGCTGTTCAACAGCGTGGTGGGGGCTGCAGCAGGTTATTTATCACTGTGGCTGGTGTATTGGGCTTTTAAGCTCGCCACGGGCAAAGAAGGCATGGGCTATGGAGATTTCAAGCTGTTTGCTGCACTGGGTGCTTGGTTTGGCTGGCAGGCATTGGTGCCACTGATCCTGATGGCTTCTGTGGTTGGTGCGGTGGTGGGCATTGCCCTCAAACTGGCTAGCTCGTTGCGCGAAGGGGGTTATGTGCCCTTTGGCCCCTTTTTGGTCGGTGCTGGCTTGATCGCCTTGGTCTGGGGGCCACAGGTTGTCTTACAAAATATCTTGGGCGCTTTGGGGCTGTGATGGTGATGCAACGTCCCAGACGCTTGGGCCTGACTGGAGGCATTGGCAGTGGTAAGAGCACTGTAGGGCAGATGTTGGCAGAACATGGTGCTGCCTTGATTGATGCTGACCAAATTGTGCGTGAAGTCACCGGGCCAGGAGGATTTGCCATGCCCGCCATTGCCCAGGTATTTGGCAGCCAATTTGTCGATGCCCGTGGTGCCCTTGACCGGGAGAAAATGCGGATTCATGTTTTCGCCCAAGCATCCGCCCGCCAACAATTGGAGGCCATCATCCATCCGCTGGTTGCACGGTTTTCTCAAGAGCGTGCCCAAACTGCGTTGAATGCTGGTGCGCCCTTGGTCGTGTTCGATATTCCCTTGTTGGTCGAGTCTAAGCACTGGGCAGCCCGACTCAATGCGGTGCTGGTGGTGGATTGCCACCCAGAAACACAGATCGCCAGGGTCATGGCCCGCAATGGCCTAGAGAGAGCTGCAATTGAGCGCATCTTGGCGGCTCAGGCCAACCGTCAGGAGCGATTGGCCCATGCCGACATGGTGCTGTGCAACGATGGTCTCACACTGGATGCGCTGCGCCAGCAGGTGTCTGCACTGGTTCAACGGTTCGGGCTATGATCGAAGGCTTCGCCCAACCAGCCACTAGGCTGCTCTGGCGGTGTGCGCTCTCTTTCTCAGAAACCCGGCAGTGTGATCCTCTACGAATATCCCTTCAACGAACGTATCCGCACTTACCTGCGGTTGGAGCAGCTCTTTCGCCGTCTAGGTGAGCTGATTCCCCGCAGCCATCCGCTGGATCACCACTTTGCGCTGGCAACCATCTTTGAAATCATCGAAGTAGGTGCGCGCACCGATTTAAAAACCGATGTGCTCAAAGACATCGAGAAGCAAAAACAGCTGCTCGAGAGCTACCGGGGCAATCCGGCCATTTCAGAAAAAGCCTTGGATGCCGTATTGGCGCAGCTAGAACGCTGCTTTGCTGCACTCAATGAGCAAACAGGCCGTACGGGGCAGTCACTGATGGAGAACGACTGGCTCATGACTTTGCGCAGCCGCATGGGTATCCCCGGAGGTACCTGTGGTTTTGACCTGCCCAGCTACCACGCTTGGCAATGTGCCGAATCTGGTGTGCGCCAGAAAGCCTTGCAAGAGTGGACGGCAACGCTGGCGCCTCTGGCAGAGTCTATTTATGTGCTGATGCAGTTACTGCGCGATACTGGGGTGCCTCAAAAAATGGCGGCCCTGCAAGGCAATTTTCAGCAAAATCTTCCTCAGGGGCGTAGCTTCCAATTGCTGCGTCTGGCGATTGACCCGGCGCTGGGCATCATCCCAGAAATCAGTGGCAATCGGCTGCGGGTCTCGGTGCGCATGATGCAATTGCAAAGCGATGGGCAATTGCTGCCCAGTACCGAGGACGCATCATTTGAACTCTCCCTCTGTGCCTGAGAATAAGAAAACACCCATGTCCTCGCCTCTGCCCCACCCATCAGCCGAGCGCATTGTTACCTGCCCTGCCTGTCAGGGGCCAAGCCTTTATGGCCCTACCAATGCGTGGCGGCCCTTTTGTAGCCAACGTTGCAAGCTGACGGATTTAGGGGCTTGGGCCAGTGAACGCTTTGGCCTGCCGGAGACGATGGAAAGTACCGCAGACATGCCACCATTGCACACCTGAACGGTGTTGCACTGAAATGCACTACAGTGGTGCATATTCAGGTAACCTTCTGGCTACGGGGAGGATTGTCTCGTGGTCAATTTCGGTTTCGGTACTGCGGCAACCTATGCCGCCGATGTATTGCCAGACCCAGTGCCTGCGCATCCGCTGCTTGATGGCAAACAAGAGCTTGGCCGTGGACAATATTCGATTGTGCTGGACAAAGGTGATGGTGAGCGGGTTTACAAAATAGTGAGTTCCCCGGCCGATTACTGGTTGCATACCGCCAAAGACCGCCCCCAAGGCAAGCATTTTCCGGTCGTTTATGTCGACCACGGTGATATTGGTCAAGCACAATCGGGCTATCGCTTTTACCTCTTGGAGATGGAACGCCTGTATCCATTGACCCCAGAATCGCAAGCGGCCATTGTGGCTAACCAATTAACCAAGGCCTACTGGGAAGGGTGCAGGCGCTGGAATCAGTTGGGGGCGTGCATGGGCCGAATGGCCATGTACCACTTGACCACAGGAGAGACTCCGTCTTGGGATGAGCAAATGCAATCGGCACTCAAGGCTTTGTCTGCGTTTATTGAAGAGTACCAACTGCTACCCGACATCCTCAAGGCCGACAATTTAATGGTGCGCAAAGATGGCACGCTGGTGTTTTCTGATCCGGTATTTGTCTCCTGATACCTGCCATTACCAACCGTTATGAGGGCCGCTGTGCGCTCTGTGGCCGAAAGGCAGGGCACACGGCCGGATGTGTCTCTAAATACGGGCCGCCAATCAGATCAATGCAATAGGGCACCGCAGCAAAAATGCCAGGTATGCGCAGTTGTTGTCCAGTGTCGTCCTTCAGCCCCTCTAGCGTTTGGGCAATGGCTTTGGGTTGGCCGGGCAAATTGACAATCAGGCATTGGTCGCGCACCACGGCCACTTGGCGCGACAAAATGGCAGTGGGTACAAATTGCAGGCTGATCTGGCGCATTTGCTCACCAAAGCCCGGTAACACCTTGTGTGCCACAGCCAAGGTGGCCTCGGGTGTTACATCGCGCAGGGCCGGGCCTGTGCCTCCTGTGGTCAACACCAAGCAGCAGCCCTCCCGCACCAGCTCTATCAGCACTGCGCTGATGGTGTCTTGTTCATCGGGAATCAGACGTGGCTTGAACACCACAGGATTTTTCAGGGCGCGCGTCAACCACTCTTGCAGTGCAGGCAAACCTTGGTCTGGGTAAATGCCAGTGCTGGCCCGGTCGCTGATCGAAACCAGGCCAATCACCACCGGGTCATGGCTGTTGGAGGCCGTAGGGGGGGCGTTTTCAATCGGCCGCATGGGCTGGGTCATCCGATGGGGCGCTGCCGTGGGTCTCTGTGTGTGTTGCGTTGATCTGTTCGCGCACCAGTGCAAACAGTTCACGGTAAGCCCGGCCCTTGCGTGGTGCCAATCCCTGTGCTTCGGCCACGGTGGCGTCGTGTGCAGATGGTGCATCTTTGCGGGCTTGTCGAATCAGCGCCCGCAGTTGTTGGATATCGGTGCCAGGATATTGTGCAATCCACTGCGCTTGGGCCGTATCTTGGGCAATCAGCAGATCACGCCAGTGCTCTGCTTGGTGCAGCAAGAGCTTGTCGGCAGCAGAGCCATTGCGTTGTTCTTCTAGGGCGGCCCGAGCCGCTGCCACCACGTCTTCATCGAGCTTGCGCATCAGTTTGCCCACAAACTGCATCTGGCGGCGTTTGCCTTCAAAGTTGGTGATGCGACGGGCCTCGGCCAAGGCGTCTGCCAGCTTGTCTGGCAGCCCGATGCGCTGGAACAAATCAGCGCGTAATGTCAGTAAGTCCTTGCCCAAATCTTGCAGGGCATCGCTTTCGCGTTTGAGGTCGGTGCGACTGGCATCGTGGGTGCCTTTGAGTTCGGCCTTGAGTTCAAGATCCAGTTCGCTGCCTTCGGCAACAAAATGGCCTTTGACAAAGTAGCCTTTTTTGGGTTTGCGTGACATGGTGAAATCCGGGAGAAAAGGTGTAGTGGCGATGTGGCAGCCCAACACCCCCACCACCCGGTCATACAGGGCCGGGGGCGGGCGCAAGTATCATAGCCGGGTCATGAAACCCACACGCTCTGCCGCTTCCCCTTCCCGCCGTGCCGAACCAACGGCCAAGTCTGTCCACCCTATGCCGCACCATGCCGATCAGCCCGAGACGGGGTTTAGCTACAGCCGTTCTTTCTTTGAAGGTTTGGTTGATAGCGCGTTGGCCCATGCCAAAAAAATTGGTGCCACCGATTCTGGGGCTGAAGCCTCTGAAGGCTGCGGTCTATCCGTCAATGTGCGCAAAGGCGAGCTGGAAACAGTAGAGCGCAACCGAGACAAGTCTTTAGGCATCACCGTCTATGTCGGCCACCGACGCGGCAATGCCAGCACTTCGGATTTTTCGCCTGCCGCCGTGGAGCGTACGGTGCAAGCGGCGTACGACATTGCCCGCTTCACGGCAGAAGACCCTGTGGCCGGGCTGCCCGACGAGGCCGATATTGCCCCACCTGCCAGTCACCGTGATCTGGATCTGTTCCACCCTTGGGTGTTGAGCAGCGAGGAGGCTGCACATTTGGCGATGGAATGCGAAGCCGCCGCTCTTGCCACGCACAAGCGCATCACCAACAGCGAAGGGGCTGGTGTTTCAGCACAGCAAAGCCATTTTTTCAGCGCCCATACGCATGGCTTTCGGGGCGGCTATGCCACCTCGCGCCACAGCATTTCGGTGGCACCGATTGCCTCGTTGCCAGGGCGTAATGCAGAAATGCAGCGCGATGCATGGTATAGCTCCATGCGCGATGCTGCTGATTTGGCATCTCCGGTGGCTGTAGGGCGTTACGCTGCTGAGCGTGCCCTTAGCCGTTTAGGCAGCCGCAAAATTGCCACTACTGAATGCCCGGTACTGTTTGAATCGACACTGGCCGCTGGCTTGTTGGGTGGTTTTGTGCAAGCCATTAGCGGTGGGGCGTTGTATCGCAAAAGCACATTTTTGCTCGATTCGCTGGGTAAACAGGTGTTTCCCAAACACATCGATATCTTGGAAGACCCGTTTATGCTGCGCGGCAAGGGCAGCTCGCCTTTTGATGAAGAGGGGGTGCGCGTAGCCCCGCGCAAGGTGGTAGAGGCTGGACGGGTGCAGGGTTATTTTCTGTCGAGTTATTCAGCGCGCAAACTGGGCATGAAAACCACTGGCAATGCCGGTGGTTCGCACAATTTGGTCATGGCATCGCGGCGCACCAAGGGGGGCGACGACCTGACCACTATGCTGCAAAAACTGGGCACAGGCCTGTTTGTCATTGAACTGATGGGCCAGGGCGTCAATTACGTTACTGGCGACTATTCACGCGGAGCCAGTGGCTTCTGGGTAGAAAATGGCCAGATTGCCTTTCCGGTGCACGAGATCACGATTGCGGGCAATCTGAAAGATATGTTCAAAGGCATTGAGGCCATTGGGGCTGATGTTTACAACCACGGCGCTAAAACCGTGGGTTCGCTGCTGATCAACCGGATGAAGGTGGCAGGGAGTTAAGAAATCACTGGCCGCTGCACAGGTGCTGCAAGTGGGGCCGCAGCGTGCTCAGTGTGACGAAACTCATGTCATACATGGCATTGAGGCTGCTGGCTTGCGCATCATCCAAATCCAGAGCGCAGATGATGAAGCGTTCACGGGGAATGCCCAGTCGCTTGCGCAAGCGCAGCAACTTATCAAGATCTCGGCGGAATTCGCCAGTTTTGCATTCAATACACACCGGGGCGTGGTTGCCGGACAGTGCTAACACGTCCAACTCTTGCAAATCTTCATTCGCAAACTTAATACGCGCACCACGTGCAACCGATAAGGATAAACGTGGTTGATGGGTATTCCAAACCGCGAGTACCTCCATCAAAGCAAACCATTCTAGCCATCCCCCCTCAAAGAAGCGGCGCACCGCCGGAGCAGATTGCAAGCTCAGACGGACAATTTTTTCTGGTTTTTGGTAGTGATAACGTGAAAAAAAGGTGTGTTCGTAGAGGTTGCGGCACAACTGGTTAATGGCTTGTGCATCCTTTTGGGGTAGACGGGCTAATTCCAGATTTAAACCCGTATGTGCCTTGCGGTAACTCCAACAGACACGGCCGATCAGTTCACCAAACAGCTCATAGCGTGTGCCAAAAGCCTGCGCCGCTTCGTCAAAGTAGCCTGCTGTATTGACATTTTCAATATCAAAATCTACCTGCAACTGGTGCGATTGGAACCAAGCCTGCAATGGTGCGTGTTGGGCCAGAGTAGCTAAATTGGTTTCTGTTGCTTTCTGTGTAGCGGTGGCAGGTGCTACTCTTTCTTCTGGTGCAAGGGGAGGATTTACTACCCGTGGCGTCTCTAAAGCCCGCAGAGCCTGCAACTCACGCCGAATTTCGGTATAACGCTCTAACAGCTTTTCTACATAGAACACCGTACCAAACACCGTTACGGGTTGAGCGCAACGGTTGCAGGACATGGACTTGCCTACAGGGGTGATGTTTTCTTCGGCGACATAGCCGCAGGCATTACAGCGATACAAGGGCATGGGTTGAATGTGCGTGCAGGGGGGAGTTGCACGCCAAATCTGTGAAAGCCTGCCAGTGTAGATGGAACGCGGTTTGTGGCTGTTATTAGATGTTCGTCAAAGCAGCCTTCACGGCGCTGGAGACTTGCCCCATATCAGCCTTGCCCGCCAGTTGGGTCTTCACTGCACCCATCACCTTGCCCATATCGCCTGGGCCTTTAGCGCCCAGTTCGGCCACAATGGCTCGCACAGCGGCGGTGATTTCTTCCGGTGACATGCGCTGGGGCAGGTAGGTTTGCAGCACCGCCAGTTCGGACTTTTCTTTGTCGGCCAGGTCTTGGCGGGCGGCTTGCTCAAAGGCCGCAATACTGTCTTTGCGCTGTTTGACCAGTTTGTCCACGACCGCCACCACGGCAGCATCGTCCAGCACCACGCGCTCATCCACCTCTTTTTGCTTGAGGGCGGCCAGCAGCAGGCGAATCGTGCCCAGGCGCTCGCTGTCTTTGGCGCGCATGGCGGTTTTCATGTCTTCGGTGATTTGGTCTTTGAGGCTCATGGCTATCTCCTAAAAATCAACAATGCTGGGGTGGCTCCTGGCCCATTCTGAAAACAAAAAACCCGCGCTCGGCGTCCCTAGCGCGGGTGGTGTCGGCACAGGGCCGGCGACAATCAGTACAGCTTCTTGGGCAACTGCATGGAGCGCACACGCTTGTAGTGGCGCTTAACAGCAGCAGCCTTCTTGCGCTTGCGCTCGGCAGTGGGCTTTTCGTAGAACTCGCGGGCGCGCAGGTCGGTCAACAGGCCCAGTTTTTCGATGGTGCGCTTGAAGCGGCGCAGAGCAACATCAAAGGGTTCGTTTTCTTTTACACGGATGGTGGTCATTAGCTAATGTTTTCCAAAATATGCCCGCAGAGGGTCTTGGGGAGATCGGGCCTCAAGACCTTGCATGGCGGGTTCCCCGTCTCGTAACTAGTATTGGCCGACGGGGTGATGCCAGCAAAGCCGGACATTATAGCGATTGCGTCTTTGGGTTCAATAGCGTGTTTGGCCCAGTTCGGCAAAAAGATCGCCATAAATGCGGTAGCGGTTGGCGCTGATATGGCCCGCATGCAATGCAGACAACACACCACAACCAGGCTCGTGCAGATGCGTGCAGTTGTAAAACTTGCAGTGCGTGGCATGGGCAGCAATGTCGGGCATATAGGCCGCCAGTTGCATAGGGGCAATGTGTTGCAAGCCAAACTCCTGAAAGCCGGGTGAGTCAATCAAGGCGGTGCTGCGTTGCTCATCCACCCAATACAGCGCCGTACTGGTCGTGGTGTGTTTGCCAGAATTGAGCGCCTGCGATATCTCCCCCGTCAGCACGGTGGCTCCCGGCACTAGCAGGTTGATCAGGGTGCTCTTGCCTGACCCCGACGGCCCCAGCACCAGCGTGGTTTTACCTTCCAAATAAGGCAGTAACTCGGCCCGCTGGGCTGGTGCATTGGTGTGGAGAGACAGCCCCAGCACTGGGTAGTGGCGTGGCCTCTCATGGCTTGCCATGTCACGGTAAGGTTGCAGCCGCTCCCAAGCAGCAGCAAACGGTACGGTCAAATCGCGCTTGTTCAACGCAATCAGCGGCGTAATGTGGGCGGCTTCTGCTGCCACCAGCGCACGCGCCAATTGACTTTCTGAAAACACCGGCTCGGCAGCAATCAAGATCAACACCTGATCGAGGTTGGCGGCAAACGATTTGGTGCGAATTTCGTCTTGGCGGTAAAAGAGGTTGCGCCGCTCCTGTACTTTCTCGATCGTGCCTTCCTCGCCTTGGCCGGGGGGCGGGGCTTGCCACAGCACTGTATCGCCCACCACGGCTTGGCTTTTTTTGCCGCGAGGGTGGCAGATACGGCGCTGACCATCGGGAGTTTCTACCATGCAGTGGCGGCCATGACTGGCGACCACCAGCCCTGAAAGGAGCGCGCTGCGTTCACCACTGGTGAAGGCCAGGGCCGAAGCTTTTTTTTGCCGATGAGAGGTCATGCCGCTGTCTGTGGTGGTACCAAAGGCATCCGGGCCAGTCGTTCACTGGCGGGTGGATGGGAGTAATAAAACCGCACGTACACCGGGTCGGGGGTAAGCGTGGAGGCGTTGTCTTTGTAGAGCTTGAGCAAGGCGCTGGCCAAATCGGCGCCGTTGGCTTGGCGCATGGCATAGGCATCGGCCTGAAACTCGTCTCGGCGCGAGAATTGCGCCAACAATGGCCCCAGAAACACCGTAAACACCGGCACTACCAACAAAAACAACAACAGCGCCAACGCATCGTTGGGCGCGGCTGAGGCGCTGGGCACCAGCAAGGCCAAGCTCGGTTGTACGCCCAATCCGGTATAAAACCATGCCTGTGTGGCTAACCAGCCCAACAGTGCAAAGCCCACCAGACTCAAGGCAAACAACATCACCATGCGCTTGGCGATATGGCGGTGGTGAAAGTGCCCCAACTCATGGGCCAGCACAGCCTCGACTTCGCCAGGGGTGAGTTGGCGCAGCAGGGTGTCATAAAACACCACCCGCTTGGCCGCGCCAAAGCCCGTAAAGTAAGCATTGGCATGGGCGCTGCGGCGGCTGCCATCCATAACAAACAACCCTTGTGCTTTGAAACCACAACGCTCCATCAATGCGGTAACACGGGTTTTGAGTGCCTCATCGTTCAATGGCTGAAACTGGTTGAACAGGGGGGCAATCCACATCGGGTAAATCACCATCAACAACAGGTTAAAACCCATCCACAAGCCCCAGGCCCACAGCCACCACCAGGGGCCAGCCGCCCCCATGAGCCACAGGACAGTGGCTGCCAATGGCAGCCCAATCACCACACCGACCAGCGTGGACTTGAGGGCATCGGCCAGCCATAAGCGCCAAGTCATTTGGTTAAAGCCAAAGCGTTGTTCAATGACAAAGGTTTGGTACAGCGTCAGTGGCAGCTCTATCAAACTGCCGATCAGCACAAAGCAGGCCAGCAGTGCCAATTGCTGCACCATGCCCCCGCCGAGCCACTCCAGCAAACCGTGGTTGAGTGCATTGAGCCCACCCAGCAGTGTCCACCCCAAGAGCACGGCAGCACCCAGTGCCATCTCTATCAGCCCCAGTTGGGCTTTAGCCAAGGTATAGCGGGCTGCCTTTTGGTGCGCCGCCAAGCTGATGTGTCCAGCAAAAGCCGCAGGCACGGCATTGCGGTGGCGGGCCACATGGCGAATCTGGCGCGAGGCCAACCAAAACTTGAGCAGCAGGCCCAACACCAGCGCAGCCGCAAAGGCCATGCTCAGTGCCAAGGCGGGCGTCAAAAAAGCAGAAGGAGCAGCAGGCATGGGGCGGGAGTGTAGGGCATGGGGGACAATCGCGCCCCATGTCAGATACCCCGCACATTACCCCTCCTACCTTGGCCAAATCCGACCAAAATCTGGTCTGGCTAGACTGTGAAATGACTGGCCTCAACCCTGAAGTTGAGCGCATCATCGAAATTGCCGTGGTGATTACCGATGCCCAATTGACCGTGCGCGTTGAAGGCCCAGTGCTGGTGATTCACCAATCCGATGAACTCTTGGGCAAGATGGATGCTTGGAACCGAGGCACGCATGGCCGCAGCGGCCTGATCGACAAAGTAAAGGCATCGACCACCACCGAGGCCGAGGCCGAACACGAGCTGATCCATTTCTTGAAAAAATACGTTCCCAAAGGCAAGGTGCCGTTGTGCGGCAACAGCATCGGCCAGGATCGGCGCTTTATGGCACGCTACATGCCCAAGCTGGAAGCGTATTTTCACTACCGCAATGTGGATGTCAGCACATTCAAGGAGTTGGCTAAACGCTGGAAGCCAGCAGCCTATAGCAGCTTTAAAAAGGCACAAAAGCACACCGCATTGGCCGATGTGCATGAGTCCATCGACGAGCTGTTGCACTACCGCCAGCATTTTTTGGCCGTATAACGCTTGCGGGGAAACCCCTATCCGTGTGATAATCAAAGGCTGCACAGCACTTGTTGTGCAAACTGTGCATCTCCCTTCACACATTGGGTCTGCGAGCCAGCAAGCCATGCGCCTTGTAGCTCGTGTTAGATACCCAGCCGCGCCAACACTTCTCGTTCGTGCAGGTTTCGTTTGATGGTTGATGTTTTTTAACCATGAACGGAACTACCGCTGACACGCTGTCGGCGTTTGTTCTCGTGTGAGAAAAATATGACTGACACTTTTCAAGTGCAGGGCGATTTCGCCGCTGCTGATGCCGCTATTTCCGAAGTTTCCCTGCAAGATGCAACCGTGATGGCCGACGATGCCGTGACGGCTGAACCCAATGGTTTTATTGAGCTGGGCTTGGCCCCAGAGCTGGTGCAAGCCGTGGCCGATTTGGGTTACACCCAGCCCACCACAGTGCAACAAAAAGCCATTCCTTTGGCGATGGGCGCTGGTGGTGAAAATGGTCGCTACATTGACCTGATGGTTTCCAGCCAAACTGGCAGTGGCAAGACCGCCGCCTTTTTGCTGCCTGTGCTGCACACCTTGATTGGCCAATTGGCCGAAAACGAAGCTGCCGCCCGCGCCGAATACGAACGCGCTGCCGCTGAGGCCATTGCCCGTGGCGAAGCACCCCCCAAGCGCCCCAAGCGCAAAGACCCCACCAACGCGCGCAACTTCAAGCCTGCCACCCCCGGTGCTTTGATTCTGTGCCCCACCCGCGAACTGGCCCAGCAAGTGGCCCACGATGCGATTGATCTGGTCAAGCACACCCGTGGCTTGCGCGTAGCCAATGTGGTGGGCGGCATGCCCTACCAATTGCAAATTGCCAAACTGCAAAACGCTGACCTCGTAGTGGCTACCCCTGGCCGCCTGCTGGACTTGCAACGCTCTATGCAAATCAAGCTGGACAAGGTGCAGTTCTTGGTGGTGGACGAAGCCGACCGCATGCTCGACTTGGGCTTCTCCGATGACTTGGCGGAAGTGAACCAACTGACCAGCCAACGCAAGCAAACCATGATGTTCAGCGCCACGTTTGCGCCACGCATTCAGCAGTTGGCGATGCGCGTGATGCACGACAACGGCTCGTCGGTCAAGAAAATCCAAAACGACGCGCCGCATGAAAAGCACGTCAACATCAAGCAGGTGCTGTATTGGGCCGACAACGCCCAACACAAGCGCAAAATGCTTGACCACTGGCTGCGCGACACCTCTATCAACCAAGCCATTGTGTTTGCCAGCACCCAGGTGGAGTGCGATGGCTTGGCCAATGACTTGCAGCAAGAAGGCTTTAGCGCCGTGGCTTTGCATGGTGCATTGAGCCAAGGTTTGCGCAACCGCCGCCTGATGGCCTTGCGTCAAGGCCAGGTGCAGATTTTGGTGGCTACCGATGTGGCTGCGCGCGGTATTGACGTACCCACCATCACCCACGTCTTCAACTATGGCCTGCCCATGAAGGCTGAAGATTACACGCACCGTATTGGCCGCACAGGCCGTGCAGGCCGCGATGGTTTGGCTATCACTTTTGCCGAGTTCCGCGATCGTCGCAAGATTTTTGACATTGAAGGCCATACCCACCAGCAGTTCAAGCCCGAAGTGATTCCGGGTTTGGAGCCAGTGCAGCGATTCCCGCAGCCGGGCAGCCGCCCACAGGGCGACTTCGGCGGTGGCCGCAGTGGTGGTGGTCGTAAGTTTGGCGGTGGTGGTGGTCGTGGCGGTTTTGGCGGTGGCTTTGGTGGCGACCGTGAGCGCAACTTTGGTGGTGCCAGCGGCTTTAATGACCGCCAACGCGTGCAAGGCCGCCCAGATGACCGTGGTGGCAACTTTGGTGGCCCGCGTGAAGACCGTGGTTTTGCGGCCCCGCGCCGTGATGGCGAAGGCTATGGCCGCAAGCCCGGTTTTGGCGATAGCGGTCGTGGTGGTTTTGGTGACGGCCCACGCGGTGGTGCGCCACGCGGTGACTTCGCCCCCCGTGGTGATTTTGCGCCCCGCGGCGAGATGGCTCCCCGTGGTGAGTTTGCGCCTCGCAAGCCTGCGTTCTCCAAGCATGGCGGTGGCGGTGCGGGTGGCAAGCCTTTTGCACCACACGATGCCCGCAAGCGCCCTGCGCGTCCTGCACGTTAAATACTGACGGTTGCTCCTTGCGTGGAGCAGCATCCCCAACGAAAAAAGCGCAGTCTTTGGCAGGCTGCGCTTTTTTATGTTTTGAAGATTTCAAACTGCCAGAAACAAGGCCGGGTCTACCATCGCACGGTTGAGCATGACACCCCAATGCAAATGCGGGCCAGTGGCTCGGCCTGTGGCTCCTACGGCACCTAGGCGTTGTCCAGTGCTCACCGTGGTACCTACTTGCACATCAATGCGACTGAGATGGCAAACCATTGAGAGCAACCCACCACCGTGGTCTAGCCAAACGGTTTGGCCGTTGAAAAAATAATCACCCACATCGATGATCCGGCCTGGCAGCGGTGCCAGCACTGGGGTGCCTGTGGCAGCGGCAATATCCATACCACTGTGTGGATTACGCGGTTGACCATTGAACACCCGGCGCAGGCCAAACGAGCTAGAGCGCCGCCCTGGGGTGGGCACTTGCATACGCAATGTGGAGGGTAGGGGCTCACTGAACGTTGCCATTACTTGCTGCTGGTGGGCGCGTTCGCGTTCGTAGCGCGCATTGTCTTCTGGAGAAAGATCCACCGTGCGTGGTGCCACTTTCAGCTGCTGTTGTGGGTACTGCTTAGGGGCTATGTCATACGACAGCGGGTGTGCCTTGCCGCCAGGCAGTTGCACCAGAATGTGTGCAGTACCGGGTGTGGCCGCCAATGGAATGCCCACCAGTGCTGTCCATTCAATCATATCCCCCAGCACCAGCACAGGTGCCTCCCCAGCATGGACTGTGGGCCGTTGTGGCGCTGGCCCCAACGACAGGTGGGCCACACCACCAGGCACCTGCAAGGCGTGGGGCCAGCTCTCGCTGACAGGCGCCTTGGCCGCCGCCATCGAAGGCAAGGCCAGCCAGCTCAGGGCGCCCCACAGGGCAGCCCGGCGTTGCAGCAATGGAGAAGAAATAGAGCGGATGTCAGGAGAGGAATTCACGGTGTCAAAGCCAAGCATCAAGGTGCCTAAAGATACCGTACTGCGCCTACCAAACTGGTGTTTCCTGTGCCAAAGACCTCGGCCTGCATCGTGCGCTCAATTGATTGCAGGGGATTGGCGATGGCTGCTCATAAAAACCGCTCTAACAAACGGCGCGAGTGTTTGTCTAGTAGGCTGGTGTCGTCAATTTTGAATTGCAGCCCCTCGGCACTGGCAATCAACAGCCGGGTGCGTCCTGCCAGTTTGCGGATATCTTCTTCGGCTTTGAGCACCAGTTGGGTTGGGCCTCGGTCGGTTTCTATTTGCCAAGTGCTGGGAGTAGAAAAGCCAGAGACGGAGCAGATTTTTTGAATTGCTGGAACAAATTCGCGCACGGCCAGTTCTGCTTCGATCAGACTGCGGGGCACAGCGGGCAAATCGGCTAAGCGTTCAATCCACAGCAGTTCATGCCCATCGCTGCCCACCAAGGATAGCCCCTCGCCGGGGGCCGCAATCGGAAAGGCGCGCACCGGTTGCACATCGCTGTGCTGGGTGCCATCGGGCAAGGTGAGCACCAAACGCCCGTGGGCATTGCGTTCTAGCAATACGCTGGTGGTAGAGGGAGAAGGACGGAGCATGGTCGATGTTCTTTCAGGGGTTGCCCGCTGGGTGGGCCGAGTGTGTCAGGCTACTGTCAATCACCAAGCCAGCAGCTTGTGCGTCTTCTTCGGCGCGGCGGGCTTGGGCTTCGTACAAGCGCCAGTAAGCCCCTTGTTGCGCCATCAATTCGTCGTGTGGGCCCACTTCGACGATTTCGCCTCTGTCCATTACCACCAGCCGGTCGGCCTTGCGCAGGGTGGACAGGCGGTGGGCAATGGCGATGGTGGTGCGGCCTTGCACCAAGTTGTCGAGGGCTTTTTGGATTTCCTTTTCCGTTTCGGTATCGACGGCTGAGGTGGCTTCGTCCAAAATCAGGATGCGGGGGTCAATCAGCAGGGCGCGGGCAATGCTGATGCGTTGGCGCTCGCCACCCGACAAGCCTTGGCCACGCTCACCCACCAGCGAGTCGTAACCATGCGGCAGGCGCAAAATGAACTCGTGGGCGTGGGCGGCCCGGGCTGCAGCCACGATTTCTTCACGCGTGGCCTCGGGTTTGCCGTAGGCGATGTTTTCGGCAATCGTGCCAAAGAACAAGAACGGCTCTTGCAACACCAGCCCGATATGGCGGCGGTAATCGGCCACGGCCATACGGCGCACATCGACCCCATCGAGTTGGATGGAGCCATCGCTCACATCGTAAAAACGGCAAATCAGGTTGACCAGCGTGCTCTTGCCCGAGCCACTGTGGCCGACCAAGCCAATCATCTCGCCGGGGCGGATGTCCAAGTTCAAACCTTTGATGACGGAGCGGCTACCGTAGCGGAAATCCACATCGCGCAAGGCAATTGCGCCCGCCACCTTTTCTACTTTGACCGGCTGGGCTGGGTCGGGCACATTGCTCACATGGTCAAGGATGTCAAAAATACGCTTGGCCCCGGCAGCAGCCTTTTGCGTGACCGAGACAATGCGGCTCATGGAGTCTAAACGGCCATAAAAGCGGCCAATGTAGGCGATAAAGGCGGTCAAGATACCGACGGTGATTTCGCTTTTAGACACCAACCAAATGCCAAAGCCCCAGACCACCAATAGGCCGATTTCGGTCAGCAGCGAGACCGTGGGGCTGAACAAAGACCAAGTGCGATTCAACTTGTCGTTGACTTCCAGATTGTGCTGGTTAGCGTCGTGAAAACGTTGGGCTTCGCGCTTTTCTTGGGCAAAGGCTTTGACCACCCGAATACCGGGGATGGTGTCGGCCAGCACATTGGTGACTTCCGACCAAACGCGGTCGATTTTTTCAAAGCCGGTGCGCAGTTTGTCGCGCACGGTATGAATCAACCAGGCAATAAACGGCAGTGGCACCAATGTGACCAGCGCCAGCCACGGGTTGATGCTGAACAAAATGGCCGCTGTCATGAAAATCATCAGCACGTCGGTTAAAAAATCCAGCGCGTGCAGTGATAAAAAGACGTTGATGCGGTCGGTCTCAGAACCGATGCGTGCCATCAAATCACCAGTACGCTTGCCGCCAAAGTAATCTAAAGACAGCTTGAGCAAATGCTCGTAGGTGGTGGTGCGCAAATCGGCCCCGATGCGCTCGGACACCAGCGCCAAAATGTAGGTGCGTGCCCAGCCCAAGCCCCAAGCCGCCAGTGCCGATAGCAACAAACCGCCCAAATACAGCAGCACCAACATCGGGTCGATTTGTTTGCCATTTTGGAACGGAATCAGGATATCGTCCATCAGTGGGATGGTCAGGTAGGGTGGCACTAAAGTAGCCGCAGTGGAGGCCAGCGTCAGGCCAAAACCAGCGGCCAATTGCCAGCGGTAGGGCCGGGCAAAACGCCACAAGCGCAGCAGCACCCAGGTGGAGGTTTTGGCAGGCTGGGCGCGGGCGCAAGCGGGGCATTCTTCGCTATCGGGTGGCAAAACGGTATGGCACACCGGGCAAGCGGGCGCAGCATCAGGGGTTTGCTGCACGGCGGCCCCTGATTGCAGGTGCGCTATCTGCTGCTCAAACCGTTGCACCAGTTGCAGTGCCGAGGCATGGAGCCCCATCGTCAAGCGCCACAGGGCCAAGCGTTGTTGGGTATCGTGCAGTTCTAGGGTGGCTACGCCGCCATAATCGACCAGACGCAGGCTTTGGCCTAGCGCCAAGGGCCATGTTTGTACCCCTGCGCTGTCAGAGGTGTGGGCCAGCAGGCGTTGCTCGGTCAGTAGCACTTGGCCGGTAGCAAAGCGCAAATCGACACTCAAGTCAACCGCCAGCGTGGCTAGGACGTTTTCATGGGGAGCGAGCTTGGCCCGCAGTTCGGCCCCCAAGGGGCCGCCCGGAACCTCCGAGATATTCACAGGATGATGTGGCATTTTTGCTTGGTCTTTTCAGTCCCGATAGCCCTGGGTGGCTGCCTGCCAGGTGGCTTGGCTTGTCGCCCCTGTGGGGCCTCGGGGTGCTTGCGCACTCTGCAATAACGCTGCGAAGGCTTTATGCGCTGACACCTGCCATGCGCGCACAATCACTTTCTAGCCCGCTGGGCCTGCAATACTCCCTTATTCCACTTGCTTGACGCTGCCCCCATGCCGACATTCAACGACATCCAATTGCTACGCATCAACTATTTGCGCGGCCCCAATATCTGGACTTACCGCCCAGTGCTAGAAGTTTGGCTTGACTTGGGCGCACTGGAGGACTACCCCTCCAATCTGCTGCCCGGCTTCAATGAGCGCCTGACAGCATGGCTGCCTGCCCTGATCGAGCACCATTGCGGTGTGGGCGAACGCGGCGGCTTTTTGCAGCGCCTGCAAGAAGGCACTTGGTGCGGCCATGTGCTAGAACATATCGTGATTGAGCTGCTCAACTTGGCCGGTATGCCGACTGGGTTTGGTCAAACCCGCAGCACCTCGCAGCGCGGTGTTTATCGCATGGTGTTCCGCGCCCGCGAAGAACAAGTGGCCCGCGTGGCCTTGGCCCAAGGCCATCGCCTGATCATGGCTGCTATCAATGACCAGCCGTTTGACGTGCAGGCCGCTGTGGCCTTGGTACGCACCGAAGTGGACGACCGTTACCTTGGCCCCAGTACCGCCTGCATTGTGACCGCAGCCGGAGACCGGGGTATCCCGCATATTCGCTTGAATGATGGCAACTTGGTGCAACTGGGCTACGGGGCCAGCCAACGCCGCATCTGGACGGCAGAATCAGAATACACCAGCGCCATTGCCGAAGGCATCGCCAGCGACAAAGACCTGACCAAGAGCCTGCTCAAGTCCTGCGGTGTGCCCATTCCCGAAGGGCAAATTGTTAACAGCCCCGAAGAAGCGTGGGAAGCCGCCCAAGACATTGGCCTGCCGGTGGTGGTCAAACCCTCCGATGGCAACCATGGCCGGGGCGTGACCTTGGATTTGCGCAAACAAGAGGACATCGAAGCAGCCTACCATGTGGCCTACCCCGAGGGCAGCGATGTGATGGTAGAACGCTACATCCCCGGCGATGAACACCGTTTGTTGGTCGTGGGCGGCAAAGTGGTGGCCGCAGCGCGGGGCGAGGTGGTGAGCATCACCGGCAATGGCCGCCACACCGTGCGTGAACTCATCGACAGCCAGCTCAACTCTGACCCTCGGCGCGGCCATGAAGAAGAATACCCGCTGGAATTGATTGACGTGGCTACCGATGCCAAGGTGCAACTGGAACTCAAACGCCAAGATTTGACCCCCGAAGCCGTGCCCGCTACTGGACAGCAGGTGGTGGTGCAGCGCAATGGCAATGTGGCCGTTGATTGCACCGACGAGGTACACCCCGATGTGGCCTACATTGCTCAGTTGGCTGCCAAGGTGGTAGGGCTGGATATTGCGGGCATCGACATGGTGGCGCAAGACATCTCCAAGCCCTTGCACAGCCAAGGTGGCGCGATTGTGGAGGTGAATGCTGGCCCCGGCTTGCTGATGCACCTCAAGCCCGCCGTAGGCGCACCCCGCCCAGTCGGGCAAGCGATTGCCGAGCATCTGTTCCCGATCGAAGAAGGCGAAGATGCACCCACACCGGGCCGTATCCCGGTGGTGGGGGTGGCGGGGCGTCGTGGCACGGCCACCATTGCTCGCTTGGTAGCGTGGCTGCTGCATCTGGGCGGCCACTTTACCGGCTTGGCTTGCCGTGAAGGCATGTTCATGAATGAGCGTTGCGTGGATACGCGCGACAGCGCCCACTGGGCTGGCGCACACCGCCTGCTGGTCAGCCAAATGGTGCAAGCCGCTGTGATCGAAAACGATGCCCGCGTGATCTTGCAAGATGGCTTGGCCTATGACCGCTGCACGGTGGGGGTTGTGACCGACATGGATGGTTTTGACACGCTGGCCGAGTTTGACATCCAAGAGCCAGCGCAAATGACCAAGGTGCTACGCACCCAAGTGGATGTGGTGCTAGAGCAAGGCGCAGCGGTGCTCAATGCAGCAGAACCTCAGGTTGCCGAGCTGGCCCCGTTGTGCGATGGTGATGTGATTTTGTATGCCGTTGACCCTGACTTGCCTGCGGTGGTGGCCCATCGCAACCAAGACCAAGGCCGTGCCGTGTTGCTGCACGATGGCAAAGTGGTGCTGGCGACTGGCAGCAGCGAAAAATCCATTGGCACCTTAGAGCGCCTGACCGCTGGCCGCGAAGCACTGGCCGCTGATGTACCCACCCTGCTGGCGGCGGTGGCCGCCGCTTGGGCGCTGGACATCGCCCCCGACCTGATTGCCGCTGGTATCAAAACCTTTGAGCCGGCTGCCCCAGCAGCCAGCACG
Organism: Giesbergeria sinuosa; assembly: GCF_042652905.1. Taxonomy (NCBI): domain Bacteria; kingdom Pseudomonadati; phylum Pseudomonadota; class Betaproteobacteria; order Burkholderiales; family Comamonadaceae; genus Giesbergeria; species Giesbergeria sinuosa. The sequence goes on from NZ_JBHSHJ010000017.1 coordinate 26,490, forward strand.
CCGCGTGCGTCCGTACTGCCCCTGTAAGCCTCGCCCCCTTTAGCTGCCGAAAGAAGAACCCATCATGGACGTTTCCCGCATCCGTGCCCTGCGTGGCCCTAACCTGTGGAGCCGCAATACCGCTATCGAGGCCGTGGTCTCTTGCACCCCCGCTGAGCGTGCGATGGCGCAACTCGATGGCTTTGAAGCCCGCTTGCGGGCGTTGTTCCCGGCCATTGGTACGCTGCACCCCGAAGGCAGTGACAGCGATATCTCTTTGGCCCATGTGTTGCAGTCCGCTGCGTTGGCACTGCAAGCACAAGCGGGTTGCCAAGTCACTTTTGGCCGCACGGCCAGCACCATCGACCCCGGTGTCTATCAAGTGATTGTGGAATACACCGAAGAAGCCGTAGGCCGCAAAGCCTTTGAGCAGGCCCAAGCCCTGATTGAAGCCGCACTGAGCGGCGGTCAGTTCGATGGCGTGGCCGCAGTGGCCGAATTGCGCGAGCTGGACGAAGATGAGCGCCTTGGCCCCAGCACTGGCGCGATTGTCGAGGCTGCGGTGGCGCGTGGTATTCCCTACCGCCGCCTGACCCAAGGCAGTTTGGTGCAATTTGGCTGGGGCAGCAAACAACGCCGCATCCAAGCGGCTGAACTGGACTCCACCAGCGCCGTGGCCGAATCCATCGCCCAAGACAAAGACCTGACCAAACGCCTGTTGCACGCCGCTGGTGTGCCCGTACCACTGGGCCGCCCGGTGGAAAGCATGGACGAAGCCTGGGCTGTAGCCCTAGAGGTGGGCCTGCCGGTGGTGGTCAAGCCGCAAGACGGCAACCAAGGCAAGGGCGTGACGGTCAACATCACCGAGCGTGCCCAACTGGACGATGCCTACCGCGTGGCCGAAGAATATGGCACGGTGATGGTAGAACGCTTCTTGCCCGGCCATGACTACCGCCTGCTGGTGGTGGGCGACCATTTGGTGGCCGCTGCCCGGCGTGAGCCACCCCAAGTGCTGGGCGATGCCATCCACACCGTGCGCGAACTGGTCGATTTGGTCAACCTTGACCCCCGCCGGGGCGAAGGCCATGCCACCTCCCTGACCAAAATCCGTCTGGACGATATTGCAGTGGCCCGTTTGGCCGCCCAAGGCCTCACGCCCGACTCTATTCCGGCCAAAGGCCAGCGCGTGGTGTTGCGCAACAACGCCAATCTGTCCACCGGCGGCACGGCCACCGATGTGACCGATGACGTACACCCCGACTTGGCCGCCCGTGCGGTGGCCGCCGCACAAATGATTGGCCTGCACATTTGCGGCGTCGATTTGGTCTGCGAAAGCGTATTGCACCCGATTGAAGAGCAAGGCGGCGGTATTGTTGAAGTCAATGCCGCCCCCGGCCTGCGTATGCACTTGGCCCCCAGCTATGGCAAACCGCGCAATGTGGGCCAAGCCATGATCAACGAGCTGTTTGCCCCCGGCCAAGATGGCCGCATCCCGGTAGTGGCGGTGACGGGCACCAATGGCAAAACCACCACGGCGCGCCTGATTGCCCATCTGTTCTCGGCCCAAGGCTTGCGCGTGGGCATGACCAATACCGATGGGGTCTATGTGAATGGCCGCCAAATTGACAGCGGCGACTGCTCTGGCCCCCGCAGCGCCCGCAATGTGCTGCTGCACCCCGAAGTGGATGCCGCCGTGTTTGAAACCGCCCGCGGTGGTGTGCTGCGCGAGGGCTTGGGCTTTGACCGCTGCCAAGTGGCCGTGGTCACCAACATTGGCGAAGGCGACCACTTGGGCCTGAACTACATCACCACGGTAGAAGATTTGGCCGTCTTGAAGCGCGTGATTGTGCAAAACGTGGCCGCAGACGGCTATGGTGTGCTCAACGCTGCTGACCCGATTGTGGCGGCAATGGCCCCGGCCTGCCCCGGCAAAATTATCTTCTTTGCTGCGGACCGCCACCACCCCGTTATGGCGACGCACCGTGCCCAAGGGCATCGCTCGGTCTATGTGGATGGCGACTCCGTTGTGGCCGCCGAAGGCTCGTGGCGCGAAACCATCCACCTGCGCGACGTGCCCATCACGCGCAACGGCAAAATTGGCTTCCAAGTTGAGAACGTGATGGCCGCCGTGGCCGCCGCGTGGGGTGCTGGCCTGCCGTGGCAAACCATCCGCCGGGGGCTGTCTGGTTTTGTCAATGACAGCGACAACGCTCCGGGCCGCTTTAACCTGATGGACTATAAGGGGGCCACGGTGATTGCCGACTACGGCCATAACCCCGATGCCATGCGTGCCTTGGTGGCCGCTGTGGATGCGCTGCCCGGCAACCGGCGCAGCGTGGTCATCAGCGGTGCGGGCGACCGGCGCGATGAAGACATCCGCGCCCAAACTGTGATTTTGGGCGCTGCCTTCGATGATGTCATCCTGTACCAAGACGCTGCCCAACGGGGCCGCGACGATGGCGAGGTGATTGCCTTGCTGCGCGAAGGCTTGCAAGGGGCCAGCCGCACGCGCCACATCGAAGAAATCTACGGTGAATTCAAGGCCATTGATGCCGCGCTGGCCCGTCTGACTCCCGGCGATTTGTGTTTGGTGCTGGTCGATCAAGTGGAAGAAGCACTGGCCCATTTGGCACAGCGTTGTAGCGAGGCTTGATGCCCCGCAGGTGCAAGCAGTGCGGCACAATCTGCACACCATGCACCTACTTTCTTCTTTTTGGGGCCGTCATGCCGCAGGGCTGTTGCTGGCGCTTACCAGCGTAGCAGCGGCAGCCAGTGGCGAAAAAATCGGTACGGTCGATACCGCCTTTAAGCTGATTGGCCGCGACCACGACATTCTGGTGGAGGCCTATGACGACCCTGGCGCACCGGGCGTGACTTGCTACGTGTCGCGGGCGCGTACCGGCGGCATCAAAGGCAGTTTGGGCTTGGCCGAAGACCGCGCCGAAGCCTCGATTGCCTGCCGCCAAACCGGCCCCATCAGCTTTCCTAAGCCCTTGCGCCAGCAAGAAGAAGTGTTTAGCGAGCGCATGTCCTTGTTGTTCAAACGGCTACGCATTGTGCGCATGGTCGATCGCACACGCAACACGCTGGTGTATCTGACCTATTCAGAAAAGCTGATTGATGGTTCGCCGCAAAATAGCGTCACAGCCGTGCCGGTGGATCGAAGCATCCCCATTCCGGTGCGCTAAAGGTAGCCCATAAAAAACAACACGCCGATGGCCCCACCACACCATCGCGCACAGCGGAAAGGCTTAGGCATCCATGCCAACATTGAACTGGATCGGCAAAGAGGCCGTCACCAAGCACCATAAAAATGTGCCGTTTCGCCTGCTGGAGCCAGTGCCTGAGCTTTCTTGCGGCCCGGCAGATGCAGGCAATCTGATCGTGCAGGGGGACAACCTGCACGCCCTCAAGGCGCTGCTGCCGCGCTACGCCGGCCAAGTCAAGTGCATCTATATTGACCCGCCCTACAACACCGGCAACGAGGGCTGGGTCTATAACGACAATGTGAACAGCCCGGAGATTCGCCAATGGCTGGGCGAGGTGGTGGGTAAAGAGGGCGAGACACTAGACCGGCATGACCGCTGGCTGTGCATGATGTACCCGCGTTTGGTGTTGCTGAAGCAATTTTTGCGCGAAGATGGGGCGATTTTTGTGTCCATTGATGACAACGAAGTGGCAACGCTGCGGCTGTTGATGGATGAGATTTTCGGGGGGGGGAATTTCATTGCACAGTTCGAGTGGCAAAAAGCATATAGCCCTCGAATGGATGCGAAATTAGTCAGCTGGGATACCGACCATATAGTGGCCTATGGGAAGTCAACTTTGGCTTCGTTGAATCGACTACGGTTTGAACAAAATAACGCTCAATTCACAAACATTGATTTGGAAAACGGGAAAAAATATCGTCGTCGCCAATGGCGAAAAGAGGGGAGCGGTGCAAAAAGGGCAGATCGTCCAAACTTGTTTTATGAACTTACTGCACCAGATGGCACACCGATAATGCCGATTCGCCCAGACGGTTCTGAGGGACGATGGCGAGGACAACGAAGCTACTATGACGAGCTTGTTGTGGCAGGCGAAATCGAATGGCTGAAGCAGTCAGGTGTTTGGCAGGTGTACGTAAAACAGTACGCTGATAGTGATGCAACCCGTCCTCCGAGCACTTGGTGGCCCTCGGATGTCTATGGACATAATCACGAGGCGGCGGAAGAAATCAGGAATGTTCTTGGTGTACAGGCGTTTTCCACGCCAAAACCTGTCCGTTTAGTTGAGCACATCCTGCAAATTGCCACCGACAAGGACTCCATCGTCCTCGACAGCTTCGCCGGTTCCGGCACTACCGGCCACGCGGTACTAAAACAAAACGCCGAAGACGGTGGCCAGCGCCGTTTCATTCTGGTGGAAATAGACGACCACATCGCGCAAAACGTCACCGCCGAGCGCGTCAAACGGGTGGCCGAGGGCTACACCAACGCCAAGGGCCAAACGGTAGAAGGTGTCGGCGGCGGCTTCCAATTCTGCCGCCTGTCCACCGAACCCCTGTTCAATGCCGACGGCCAAATCCGCAGCGATGTCACGTTTGCTGAACTGGCCAAATTTGTCTGGTTCTCTGAAACCCAGACCGGCTACACCGGCCAAGCCGATTCACCGCTGCTGGGCGTGCATGAAGGCCGCGCTATTTACCTGCTCTACAACGGCATCCTGAAAGACCAATCCATCGGTGGCGGCAATGTGCTGACCGGCCCGGTGTTCCAGGTGTTGCCCCAGTTTGCTGGCCCCAAAGTGGTTTACGCCGCTGCCAACCGCTTGGGCACCCGCACTGCCCGCGAAGGCATCACCTTCAAACAAACCCCTTACGCGCTGGAGCTTTGACCCGATGGCCGAGCGCAAAGTCATCATCATTGCTGGCCCCAATGGCGCGGGCAAAACCACCTTTGCCCGCGAGTTTCTGCCGAATGAGGCAGATTGTCCCCAATTTTTGAATGCCGATCTGATTGCGGCTGGCTTGGCACCATTTGCCCCCGAAAGCGCCGCTTTGCCAGCAGCGCGGCTGATGCTGGCAGAACTGGAGCGGCATTTCCAAGCCAGACAGAGTTTTGCGTTTGAAACCACCCTGTCAGGGCGTGCCTACCTGCGCCACATCGCCCGTTGGCGTGCTGCTGGCTACCGTGTGGAGTTGATTTTTCTGCGGCTGGCCAGCGCACAGGAGGCCGTGGCACGGGTAGCCCAGCGGGTGAAACAAGGGGGGCACCATATCCCTGAAGCCGTAATCCGCCGTCGCTTTGATGCCGGGCTAGATAACCTGAGCCGCCATTACGCCCCTGCTGTGGATGCGTGGGCGTTGTACGACAACTCGGGCGAAGAACCAATTTTGCTGAATTGGAGTGAAGCACCATGACCCCTTCCCAACCGATCGAGAGCGCAATCAATGCCGACCTGCGTGGCTCTTGGCTGGCCTTGCAACGTGCCGCCCTGCGCGCCCGGCAAGTTGCCGCACAGACCGGCACCGCCGTGGTGGTGATGCGCAACGGGGTACTAGAGCACATCTATCCCCAAGCGGCCCACACCGACAGCGCGCCGAAAGATGCAGCTTCTGTGAATGGAAAACCTACATGAGCGCCTTCACACCCAAGCGCTATCAAGAGCAAGTGCTGGACAGCGTGCAAGCCTATTTCCAGGCCTGCCATGAACTGCCATCGCCCTCGATAGCCTTCACTGCCACCACAGAACGCCTCTGGGAGCGCGGCAACCCGTATTACCCCTTGTCGGGCTTTCCGTCGGATATGCCCTACTTTTGCTTGCGTGTGCCCACGGGCGGCGGCAAAACTTGGCTGGCCGCCAAGAGTGTGCAACTCGTCAACACGCATCTGTTGCGCTGTGAGCACAGCGTCATCTTGTGGTTGGTACCCAGTAAGCCCATCCGTGAGCAGACCCTCAAGGCGCTTAAAAATCGCGTCCATCCCTACCATGCTGCTCTGCGCGAGGCTGGCCCTATCAGCGTGCTGGATTTGGACGAAGCCAAGAGCATCACCCGCGCCACGCTGGATACCTCAACCACCATCATCGTGGCCACGCGACAGGCGTTTCAAGTAGAAGAGGAAGAATGCCGCAAGGTGTACCAGTCCAGCGGCGCACTAATGCACCACTTTGACAACCTATCACCCACACAGCGCGATGCTTTGTTGCGCGATGGTGAAGGCACAGAGCGCACCACGCCGTATTCACTCGCCAACGTGTTGCGCTTGCGCCGCCCCTTTGTCATTGTGGACGAAGCGCACAACAGCCGCACCGAGCTGGCCTTTGATATGCTGGCGCGCTTTCGCCCCAGCGGAGTCATGGAACTCACCGCCACGCCCGACTTGGAGCGCACACCCAGCAACGTGCTGCACAGCGTGTGCGCTGCCGAGCTGAAGGCAGAAGAAATGATCAAGCTGCCAGTGCTGCTGCAAACCGAGCCCAACTGGCAGCAGTGTTTGGCCGATGCGATTGGACGACGCGAGGCGCTGCACCAACTGGCCGCTGAAGAATGCCGTGCCGGTGCGCCCTATTTGCGCCCTTTGGTGCTAATCCAGTCCGAGCCGCGCCGCGCCGGGGTGGAGACACTGGATTTTGAGCGGCTGAAAAACGAGCTGATCAGCAATCACAATATCCCAGCCAACGAGATTGTGCTGGCTACCGGCGAAGAAAAGGGACTGGAACAAATCGAGGCCGATTACCCCTTGGGTATTGCTGATCCGGTTTGCCCGGTCAAGTTTGTCATCACCCAGAAGGCGCTGGCCGAGGGCTGGGATTGCCCGTTTGCTTACATCTTGGTGAGCATGGCATCGCTGTCGTCGGCGACGGCGGTGGAGCAATTGCTGGGCCGCGTGTTGCGCCAGCCCGGTGCCAGCCACCGGCAAGCCAAGGCGTTAAACCAGTCTTACGCCTTCGTGGTCTCGCGCAACTTTGCCGAAACCGCCGGAACCCTGCGTGACCGGTTGGTGGCTGGCGCTGGTTTCGAGAAGCGCGAGGTGGCCGAGTTTGTCACCGCTGCCCAAACCGAACAGGCGCGGCTGGATTTGGAAGGCCACGCCGGGCGCGTGATGGTTCGCCCGGTCACCATCACCCTGCCAGAAAAACCCGACCTGAAAAGTGTGCCCAAACCCGTGCGTGATAAGGTGCGCTGGGACGGCAAGCTCAACACCTTGACCATCAGCACCCCACTGACCGAGGACGAGGCCGAAGCCTTGAGTGCTTCAGTGCAATCGGCAACTGCCGCAGCGGCCATTGTGCAGGCCGCCGAAGTCAGTCGCACCACAGCCATCGAGTTCTTTCAGACCCCAGCCGAATTGGGGGTGCGCTTTGGTGTGCCGCAACTGGCTTTGCGCGTGCAGGGCGAGCTGACTTTGTTCGACGACCCAGAGGTGCTGGACTACCCGTGGGACTTGTCGCCCTACGATGCAGCCCCCACAGCCGATGATCTGTCCTTACTCGGTGCGGGCCTGAAGGTGGCTGAAGGCGGGGTGATTGACGTGGACAATGCCTCGGGGCGCGTCATGGCGCGATTTTTGCCTGAGCTGCAACGGGATTTGGGGCTGGTCTATCAACCTGAACACTGGGATGCTATTCGGCTTGCCACTTGGCTTTGCCGCAACCTGCCCGAGCCGTCTTTGACCCACGCCAGCAAGCAAGCCTTTGTCGCGGCCTGGCTGACCGACTTGTTGCGCCGCGATGGCTTCAACTTGGGACGCGCTAATTTACAAAAATTCCTGATTCGCCATCTGTTAGAAGCGCGTATCCGCGACTTGCGCCAACAGGCGGTGAGCAAAGCCTACCAGCAAGCGCTGTTTGGCAGCGACGCAGCCTCTCGCGTGGCAGTGACCGACCAGCACGCATTTGAGTTTCACGCCCAAGCCTATGCCCCCAGCCGTGACTACGACGGGCGTTTCGGTCATTTCGATTTCCGCAAGCATTTTTATGGGCGCATCGGTGATTTTGACAGCAAAGAAGAGTTTGAATGTGCCTGCTGGCTGGATATTCAAGCGCAGCAAGGGCGCATCGAGTTTTGGGTGCGCAACCTGGTGCGGCGCGAAGGCTGCTCGTTCTTCTTGCAGAAAGCCGATGGTCGGTTTTATCCTGATTTTCTGTGCCAGTTATCCGGCAGCACCGATCAGCCGAAGGCCATTCTTGCTGTGGAGTACAAGGGTGCAGACCGCTGGAATAGCGCCGAGGACGACCGTCTGATTGGTGGCCTCTGGGCCAAGCTGTCCGAAGGCCGTTGCCGATTTGTGATGCTCAAAGATAAGCGCTGGGATGGGATAGAAGAGGCGCTGAACTAACTGATTTCCAGCCGCCTACGCCCTGATGACTCTCTATCGACCTCGCCCGCATCCGGCTGACCACGATGACCACCCCCGACGCTTCTTCAACCACATCCAGCACCACCCCTGCCCCCGATAGCCCTCTGATGTCGCTCTACCGCCAGGCTCTGGGGCCGGTGGGGGTGGGGCGCAATATTCGGGTGTTTTCCGTCTTTGAGGCCACAGGCCGGACGCGGCCTGGTTGGAATTGGGTGGCGGCCTTTCTGACCCTGCACTGGATGGTGTTTTATCGGCTGTGGCGTCCGGCAGCACTGTATGCTTTTTTGGCAGTGGTGCTGCTGGGTTTGTTTTGGATGGTAGACGCTGCCACCATGCCCACCCTGGCATCGGTGCGTTGGTGGCTGTTGTTGGCTTTTGCCGTGGTAGGCACCGTGCTGCCAGGTCTGTATGGCGATGCCCTCCTGTATGCACAAACCGAGTTGCGCGTTCACAATGCCATTGCCGAGTCACTCAACCTTGCGCAGGCTCGCACGCTGCTGGCCCGCAGAGCCGGCACTGCACGGCGCATAGGATGGCAAGCACTGGGCCATATGCTGCTGCTGGTCATGGGAGGCGTGGCAGCAATAGTGGGCATGGCACCCACACAGCAGCCACAGCTCACCAGCAAAGTACCTGAGCCGACGATGGCAACACCCATGCCATCGCCACCTGCCCCGATTTTGCCGCTGAATGCTCCACCCACTACAGCCGCTATTGGGTCAGCGCCCCCTGCTTTGCCGCTACCGCCTGCAACACCGATAGCCACTGTGCAGCAGCCTCCCGCACCAGTGACACCAGCGGCCACTCCCGTTCAGGCGGCCCCAGCAAGTAAAGCAACGGCTGCTCCCCCAGCACCCCCACCAGAGCGCACCAGTGCCACAGTTGATGGCATGGCGGCTGCCGAGCCCGCCACACGACGCCCTGCCAAGGTAGCGGTCAAACCGGTCGAGACACCGTCTGCCCCCCCGGTCAAGGCCCAAGCCAAGGTGTATAGCAGCCGCGATGCCAGCCAACCCGTGGCGCCTACGCCAGTTGTCCCTGTGCCCGAGGTGCCCCGCTCTCCTTCCCCTCCTGGCAAAGTACCTGCCAAAGTAGCCGTACAAGCCAAGCCAGATGCAGGAGCCACTTCGCCTGCCGACAAGACGACTGGCCGGTTTTTTATCCATGCAGGCACGTTTTCGTTGGCAAGCAATGCAGAAAAAGTGCATGCCCGCATAGAAATGGCGGGCTTGCCTGCCACATTGCAAAACTTCACCAACGCTGATAAAGACTTGATACGGGTGCGTGTGGGCCCCTTTGGCAGCCGTGCAGAGGCTGATCGTGCGGCTGCCAAATTGCGCTCTATGCGCCTGGATGCCATGATTTATGGCCGCTGAGACAGTGCCTCTGTAGTGCTCTCTATGGCTTCTGGCAGATTTTGGGGCAGGCGACAAGCCAGAATCTTGTCGATGGTCTTGCCATCCATGTCCACCACTTCCAGTTTCCAGCCTTCCCATTGCACGGTGTCCGTCACCTTGGGCAAACGGCCCGTGAGCAACATGATCATGCCACTCAAGGTGTGGTAACGGCCCCGCTCTTCTTCGGGCACCGTCGATAAACCCAGCCGGTCTTTGAGTTCAGGCACAGGGATATGGCCATCGAGCAGCCAACTGCCATCTTCGCGCTGCAAGGCCCAAGAGGTTTCGGGGTCGCGCGGTTGGAATTCGCCCGTAATGGCTTCGATCAGGTCTTGTAGAGTGACGATGCCTTGCACTTCGCCGTACTCATCAATCACAAACGCCATGTGGACATCGGACAGGCGGAAGTTGTCCAGCAACTCCATGCCCGTGATGGTTTCGGGCACATACAGTGCGGCCTGCAAGTGCTGACCCGACAAGGCATGGTCGCCATCACGCAAAGTGCGGGCCAACCATTGACGGGCATTGATCACCCCCCGAATGTTGTCCATGCCACCTTGCACCACCGGAAAGCGGGCATGGTCAGAGTCTTCAATCCGGCGCAGGTTTTCTTCGAACGATGCGTCCAAATCCAAACAGACCACATCGCCACGCGGCACCATCAGTGAGCCAATCTGGCGATCGTCCAAACGGAACACGTTGCGCACCATCGTGTGCTCATGCGATTCGATCACACCTGCCGTAGTGCCTTCGACCAACATGGCATGAATTTCTTCTTCAGTGACTGGACTGCCACTGGTCTCCTTGACACCGAGTATGCGCAGCAAAGTACGGGTGGAACCCGATAGCAGCAGCACAAAGGGCTTGGTTGCCACGGCCAACAAATGAATGGGGCGAGCCACCAGCCGGGCAAAGGTTTCGGGGTGCGATTGACCAATGCGCTTGGGCACCAGCTCACCAATCACGATAGAAAAATAGGTGATAAGCACCACCACCAAACCCGTGGCTGCATAGCCACCATAGGGTTGGGGCACGCCCATACGCTCGAGCCAAACAGCCAAAGGTGCAGCCAATGCTGCCTCCCCCACAATACCGTTGAGCACTCCAATCGAAGTAATCCCAATCTGGATGGTAGAGAGAAAGCGGGTGGGATCTTCGCCCAACTGGGCAGCGGCTAACGCACCGTGGTCGCCCTCATCAATCAGCTTTTGCAGGCGCGTTTTGCGGGCCGTGACCAGCGCAATCTCCGACATGGCAAACAGGCCATTAAGCAGGATGAGGGCGAAAAGTATTGCTATTTCCATACGAAGGGAACCTATTGTTCCCTGAAAGTGGTGAGGCGGTCGATTGTATGGCTGGGGACAATACAGTATTTGACATCCTCCCCGCCCTAAAGGACGGGAATTCCTACTGCTAGACGGCGATGCCCCGCCGCGAGAATGTTGCGTGCTGCATTCACATCACGGTCATGTGCCTCCCCGCAATCGCTGCACGTCCATTCCCTTATTCGCAAACCTGCCCTACCTTTCGGACTGCTGGTGGGAATGGCCCCACAGCACGAGCAAGTCTGGGTGGTGTAGCTTTCATTCACTACTTCAAAGACGATACCGGCCTGATGGCTCTTGTATTCCAACATCGTCTTGA
>NZ_JBHSHJ010000018.1:0-23331 GCF_042652905.1 Giesbergeria sinuosa
CAATTTCTCCAAAGAGCGTTGCCTGTGTAGTGGTTTAACGTCTGCATCCGATTGCTGTTTCGCCCTGCACAGACAACGGGGCGGCACCGGATCGCAGATTGCAAAAAACTTTGCAGTGGGCTGGGCGGGTTGTACCGGACAAGCAGGTGCAAACCACCCAAGTGGGCCAAGATTATTTGGCGCGGGCGGCCATGATGGCTTCAGACACGTTGCGGGGTGCTTCGCTGTAGTGCTTGAATTCCATCGAGTAGGTGGCGCGGCCTTGGGTGGCCGAGCGCAGGGTGGTGGAGTAGCCGAACATTTCGGACAGCGGCACTTCAGCACGGATGGCTTTGCCGCCACCTGGGATGTCGTCCATGCCTTGCACCATGCCGCGACGGCTGGACAAGTCGCCCATCACGTTGCCGGCGTAGTCTTCGGGGGTTTCTACTTCCACAGCCATCATGGGTTCCAAGATGACGGGGTTGGCCTTCTTACAGCCTTCCTTGAAGCCGAAGATGGCAGCCATCTTGAACGCCAATTCGTTCGAGTCCACATCGTGGTACGAACCAAAGTGCAGTGTGACCTTGACATCGACCACGGGATAGTTGGCCAGCACGCCTTGGGTAACGGCTTCGTTGATACCCTTTTCCACCGCAGGGATGAACTCGCGTGGCACCACACCGCCCTTGATGGCGTCAACGAACTCAATGCCCTTGCCTGCTTCGTTGGGTTCAATCTTGAGCACAACGTGGCCGTACTGGCCCTTACCACCGGACTGACGCACGAACTTGCCTTCGGCTTCTTCGATGGTCTTGCGGATGGTTTCGCGGTAGGCCACTTGGGGCTTGCCGACGTTGGCTTCCACGCCAAATTCGCGCTTCATGCGGTCAACAATAATTTCCAGGTGCAGTTCGCCCATACCGGAAATGATGGTTTGGCCCGATTCTTCGTCGGTCTTGACGCGGAAGGATGGATCTTCAGCGGCCAAGCGTTGCAGGGCGATGCCCATTTTTTCTTGGTCGGCCTTGGTCTTGGGCTCGACAGCTTGCGAAATCACAGGCTCGGGGAACACCATGCGTTCGAGCGTAACGATGGCATCGGTGGCACACAGGGTTTCACCAGTGGTCACTTCTTTCAGGCCCACGCAAGCAGCGATGTCACCGGCGCGAATTTCTTCGACTTCTTGGCGGTCATTGGCGTGCATTTGCACGATACGGCCGATACGTTCTTTCTTGCCCTTGACGGGGTTGTAGACGGTATCGCCCTTGGTCAGCACGCCAGAATACACGCGCACGAAGGTCAGCTGACCAACGAACGGGTCGGTCATCAGCTTGAAGGCCAGCGCGGAGAACTTCTCGCTGTCATCGGCCTTGCGGCTGGTTTCTTGCTCGTCTTCATCGGTACCGGCCACGGGTGGGATGTCCACGGGCGAGGGCAGGTAGTCGATCACGGCGTCGAGCATACGCTGCACGCCCTTGTTCTTGAACGCAGTACCGCACAGCATCGGGTGGATTTCTGTAGCGATGGTACGGGTGCGCAGGCCCAGCTTGATTTCTTCTTCAGACAAGTCGCCTTCTTCGAGGTACTTGTTCATCAGTTCTTCAGAGGCTTCGGCAGCGGCTTCAACCATCTTTTCGCGCCATTCTTTGGCGGATTCCACCAGGTCAGCGGGGATGGCTTCGTAGTTGAACTTCATGCCTTGGGAGGCTTCGTCCCAGAAAATGGCTTGCATCTTCAGCAGGTCAACCACGCCCTTGAAGTTTTCTTCGGCACCGATTGGAATCACCACGGGCACGGGGTTGGCCTTCAGGCGCAGCTTCATTTGGTCATAGACCTTGAAGAAGTTGGCACCAGTACGGTCCATTTTGTTCACAAAGGCCAGACGGGGCACTTTGTACTTGTTGGCTTGACGCCACACGGTTTCGGATTGGGGCTGCACGCCACCCACAGCGCAGTAAACCATGCAAGCGCCGTCGAGCACGCGCATGGAACGTTCCACTTCAATGGTGAAGTCCACGTGGCCGGGGGTGTCGATGATGTTGAAGCGGTGCTCGGGGTAGGAGTTGTCCATACCCTTCCAGAAGCAAGTGGTAGCAGCGGAAGTGATGGTGATGCCGCGCTCTTGCTCTTGTTCCATCCAGTCCATGGTGGCCGCGCCATCATGCACTTCACCAATCTTGTGGCTCACGCCGGTGTAGAACAGGATACGTTCGGTGGTGGTGGTTTTGCCAGCGTCAATGTGGGCAGAGATACCGATATTGCGGTAGCGCTCAATGGGGGTCTTGCGAGCCATGGTGAATCCTTGATGGGTCGTGTTTACAGGGGAGTCAGGCCACACATGATTGCATCGCAGCCCGAAAATTTTGTGACCGCCTCAACCAGAACAAGGCCGCAGGCAAAAATGCCAGCAGCCTTGTATGTTGACCGAGACTTCAGATCAATTGCTTAGAAGCGGAAGTGGCTAAATGCCTTGTTGGCTTCGGCCATGCGGTGAACTTCGTCACGCTTTTTCATGGCGCCGCCACGGCCTTCGGTGGCTTCCAGCAGTTCGTTGGCCAGACGTTGGGCCATCGACTTCTCGCCACGCTTGCGGGCGGCTTCTTTGATCCAGCGCATCGACAGGGCCAGACGACGTACGGGGCGCACTTCGACGGGCACTTGGTAGTTGGCACCACCGACGCGGCGGGACTTGACTTCCACCAGGGGCTTGACGTTGTTGATGGCAACAACGAAGGCTTCCAGAGGGTCTTTGTCGGGGTTCTTCTTTTCGATCAGTTCCAGCGCGCCATAAATGATGCGCTCGGCCACTGCCTTTTTGCCGCCTTCCATGATCACGTTCATGAATTTGGACAGCTCTACATTGCCGAACTTAGGATCCGGCAGGATTTCACGTTTGGGGACTTCGCGACGACGTGGCATATTGCACCTCTAAATTTGCTTCAGTTGGCATCTTTTCAGATACCGCGAGAGCCAATCAGGACTCCCACTTACTCGACCCACGCAAATATTGCGCTTGGGGTCACTCTGTTTGAACGTCTGCCAGACGCATCAAACACCGATGGTTCTTGCTAAAAAAGCGCAGGGCTTATTTGGCCTTGGGCTTCTTGGCACCGTACTTGGAGCGCGATTGCTTGCGGTCTTTCACGCCTTGCAAGTCGAGCGAACCGCGCACGATGTGGTAACGCACACCGGGCAAGTCCTTGACACGACCGCCGCGCACCAGCACCACGCTGTGCTCTTGCAGGTTGTGGCCTTCACCGCCGATGTAGGAGATGACCTCAAAACCGTTGGTCAGGCGCACCTTGGCAACCTTACGCAAAGCGGAGTTAGGCTTCTTGGGAGTGGTGGTGTACACACGGGTACACACGCCACGGCGTTGTGGCGAGTTTTCCATCGCCGGGCTCTTGGATTTGGTCTTTTCGACCTCGCGCCCGTGACGCACGAGCTGGTTAATGGTTGGCATGAATGTCGTCCCTAAACGTAAAACGAAAACGTGAATCCCTTCGGAATTTCCGAAAAGCCTTCCAATGTAGCAGCCACTGGGCTGCAAGGCAAGCAAAAACCCTTATTTGATCCACAGGCGAATGGCATCCCATGCCCGACCCAATATGCCTGCTTGTTCTATGCCGTCCAGGGCCAGCAAGGGGACTTCACGCACAGTTTGTTCGCCTAGCAGCACCTTGAGTGTGCCAATGGGTTGGCCTTTGGCCAAAGGTGCCATCAATGGATCTTGGTGCGCGATTTGGGTGCTGACTTTGCCAGAACTGCCTGAGGGCACTGCAACGACAATGCCTTCAGGGCGTCCCATCTTCACACTGTTGGCACTGCCTTTCCAGACGGTGGGGGTGGCTACAGCTTGGTTGCTATCAAACAGCTTGATGGCATCGTAGGCGGTATAGCCCCAGTTGAGCAGTTTTTGGCTTTCGTTGGCACGGGCATTTTCGCTGCTGGTGCCCAACACAATGGAGACCAAACGGCGCTGGCCCACATTGGGAAAGTCCCGCTTGGCTGTGGCTACTAGACAGTAGCCGGCGGCATTGGTGTGGCCGGTTTTGAGGCCGTCGACGGTGGGGTCACGAAACAACAGCAGATTGCGGTTATTGCTGTTGGAGGCGGGCGTCCCCTCGTAGCGGTACTGCTTGGTGGAGTAATAGTGCAGGTGCTCGGGAAAGTCGGTGAGCAGCCGCGTGGCCAGTGTGCTCAGATCGCGGGCGGTGGTGAGGTGTCCTGGTTCGGTCAGGCCTTCGGGATTTTTGTAGCTGGTGTTGCTCATACCCAAAGCTTTGGCCTGCTCATTCATCAGCCGGACAAAGTTCTCGACTGTGCCGCCTACGCCTTCTGCCAAAGCCATGGTGGCATCGTTGCCCGATTGGATGATCATGCCCTTGAGCAGATCATCGATAGGCACCTGCATTTTGGGGTCGATGAACATGCGCGAGCCAGGCATTTTCCAAGCACGCTCACTCACTGGCAGTTTTTGTTGCAGGGTGATTTTTTTGGCCCGCAGAGCATCAAACACCAAATAGGCCGTCATTAACTTGGTGAGCGATGCCTGTTCGATGGGGGTATCAATGTCTTTGGACGCCAGAATCTGGTTGGCCGTGACATCGACCAACAGGTAGTTGCGTGCCGCAATTTCGGGGGGTTGGGGCGTCTGGATTTGTGCCAGCAGCGCGGCGGGTGTCAACGCTGCGGCCAAGACCAGAGAACGAAGCGTATTCAGCAGGGATTTCATAGGCAGGGGATCAAGGCAAGGCGGCCCAAACAATAGTGGGCCAGCAATCCAACAGGGGAGTCAAGGTGTGCTGTGCAGGTGGCGCACGACCAGATTTTTCAATAAGCCCAATTGTCCGTGAAAGAAATGGCCGCCACCAGGAACCACGGTCACGGGTAGGGTTTGGGGGCGTGCCCAGTCCATGACGGTGGACAGGGGCACCGTATCATCATGTTCACCGTGGATGACCAAGGTACGCAGATGGGCTTCTGGGGGAATAGGGGCTACCTGAAAGCGACTGGTGGCGGTGCCTACCAGCACGATCTGTTCAATGGCTCGTTGGGGCCACAGAGCCGCCAGCGCATGACTGGTGACAAAAGAACCGAACGAAAAACCGGCCAGTGCGATGGGGCCATCGGGGGCGACTTGTTCCACCACAGAGAGCAAGTCTTGCGCTTCGCCTGTACCGTGGTCGTGGACGCCTGCACTGTCGCCAACGCCCCGAAAATTAAAACGCACTGCTGTCCAGCCCGAATGGACAAATGCCCTGGCCAAGGTCTGGACTACCTTGTTGTCCATAGTGCCACCAAACAAAGGATGGGGATGGGCGATGATGGCCACGCCACGCGGGCTTTGCCCGGCTGTGACAGTGGCTTGGTCACGCAGTGCCTGGATGGCACCGGCCGCGCCATGCAGCGTCAGACGTTCTGTGTGAGCGTTCATGGTGGTGTGCAGCTGTATCAACGGCCCAGTTCTGGCGCAGTGAGCAGGCGTTCGACCACTTTGCCGTTTTTGAGGTGTGATTCGACGATCTCATCAATGTCACTGGTATCTACATAGCTGTACCAAGTGCCTTCAGGGTAGACCACGGCCACTGGGCCTGCGGCGCAGCGGTCTAGGCAACCGGCCTTGTTCACCCGTACTTGACCGGGGCCGGCCAGACCTGCTTGCTTGACCAGATTTTTGCAATGTTCAAATGCTGCCTGTGCGCCATGTCGGGCGCAGCAGTCCTGGCCGTTGTCGCGCTCATTGAGGCAAAAGAAGATATGGCGAGCAAAATAGCCCGTGGTGTGGGGTGGGGGGGTTGTACTCATAGTGGCATCATTCTAGGAATTGGTGTCTCTGCGGGAGGCTTGTAACAACACATAGACCAGTGTGGCATAGGGCCAGAGCCAGCCCAGCCATTGGCCGAGGCCAAAAAAGCGGATGAAACGGCCTTGCTCCCAAGCTTGCAGTGTTTGCGCAAAATAGGCGCTGGTAGGGGCATTGTTGAGCAGGCTCAGATGCAGCGTGAGCACCAGCATCAGTGCAACAGCGCAGGCGCGTCGTGGTAACCAGAGGAGTAGGGCCGCCAATGCCAACCCAACCCAGATACCCGCCACCACTGGGGTGTTGAGCCATTCCCACGCATGGGCTGGCCCATAACTGAGTGCTGCGGACAGGGCAGTCACACTGACGCCAATGGCCGCGCCCAAAAGTGCCAAAATCGCCCGCCGACCAATGTGTGGAATGATGCCATAGGCCAGCAAACAGGGCACCAACAACCCCAGTGCGACACACAATAGTTCTGCAGCCGGGGAGAGTACTTGTAGTGGCTCTAGCCGCTGGGGTAGCCAGTGAAGAAAGGCCGAGTCTTCCAGCAACTGGCCGAGTGCCGCTTCTAGCCGTTCCAGTACTTGCCCTAGACCAAACGGCTCAGCCGCAGGAAACAGCAATGCCCAGGGCCACAGCGCCAATAGCACCAAGGCACCATGTGCCTCGGGTATAAACCAACGGGCGCGAAAGCGCCCCCAGCGGTCAATGGCCCCGAGGCGCTCCAGCAGCGTTGCCAGCAAGGCACCTAGTAGGGCACCGCTGGCATTGAGCAGTAGATCCAAGTTGGATGGCACACGCTGGGGCAGATAAATCTGCAAAAACTCCATCAGCAGTGACAGCAGGGTGGCGCCCACCGCTGCCAGTGGCATGGCACTGCGTGGCCAGCCGGTGCGCAGCAAGGCCAGTGCCAGCAAGAAACCCAATGGGGCATAACCCACAACATTGATGGCGATGTCAAACCGTGTCCAGTACGGTGGTGGCAGACGGGCCAGCAGAAAAACCTCGGGCGCAATTCCTTGCGCTCGCCAGCCTGCAAAAGGAAACAGGCTAGCAAAAACGATCAGCGCAGCATAAACCTGTGCCAGCGGCCAGGCCACCGTTTTGTGCGGTAGGGTCTGGGGCATGGGCCTCAGAAGGGTTTGACCACCACCAGCACGACAATTGCCGTCAATAACAACACAGGTATTTCATTGAACCAACGAAACCAGCGGTGGCTGCGCTGACAACTGCCGTTCACCAACTTGCGCAATAGCACGCCACAGGCATGGTGATAGCCTAGCACCAGCGCCACCAAGGTCAGTTTGGCGTGCATCCAACCATTGCCCGGCCCCCAGCCAATGCCATAACCTATCCACAGCCATAGCCCAAGGCCGATGGCTGGCACAGCCAGTAGCGTGGTAAAGCGCAACAATTTGCGGGCCATCAGCAACAGGCGTTCACGCTCGGCCACCGATCCGGGCGTCACCATAGCCAAATTGACAAAAATACGAGGCAGGTAGAACAGACCAGCAAACCAGCTGGCTACAAAGATGATGTGAAACGATTTGATCCAGAGCATGGTGGCAGTTTAATGGGGCACAATTTTCCCCATGCATCTCTCCAGTCCTACCCCTTTTCCTGTCAGTCGCCCTCGGCGTCTGCGCCGTGACAGCTTCACCCGTAATCTGGTGCGTGAGCACAGGGTGACCGTTCACGACCTGATTTACCCCGTGTTTGTTCATGAGGGTCAACGCATCCATCAGGCTGTGCCTTCCATGCCCGGCGTAGACCGACTCAGTCTGGATTTGCTGCTGCCTGTGGCCGAAGATTGCGTTCAATTGGGCATTCCGGTGTTGGCGTTGTTTCCTGCAATTGACCCAGCACTCAAAACCCCTGATGGCAAAGAGGCGCTCAATCCCGATGGATTGATTCCGCGCGTGGTGCGTGCTCTCAAGCAAGAGTTTCCCGACTTGGGTGTGATGACCGATGTGGCCCTGGATCCTTATACCAGCCACGGCCAAGATGGCGTGTTGGATGAAACTGGCTATATCCTCAACGATGCCACGGTGGCGATCCTGACGGGGCAGGCACTGGCCCATGCCGCGGCGGGGGTGGACATCGTGGCCCCCAGCGACATGATGGATGGGCGTATTGGCGCGGTGCGCCAAGCCTTAGAGGCCCAAGGCCATGTCCATACCCGCATCATGGCCTACAGTGCCAAATATGCCAGTGCCTTTTATGGCCCGTTTCGCGATGCTGTAGGCACCCGCGGTGCGTTGGGCAAGGCCGATAAAAATGTGTATCAGATGGACCCAGGCAACACGGATGAAGCCCTGCGCGAAGTGGCCCTGGATATTGCCGAGGGCGCTGATATGGTGATGGTCAAACCTGGCATGCCCTACCTGGACATTGTGCGTCGCGTCAAAGACGAGTTTCATGTGCCCACCTTTGCCTACCAAGTTTCGGGCGAATATGCCATGATCAAGGCGGCAGCGGCCCACGGCTGGCTAGACCACGATGCGGTGATGATGGAGTCGCTGTTGGCCTTCAAACGCGCTGGTGCCGATGGTGTGTTGACCTACTTCGCCCGGGATGTGGCCCGCTGGTTACAAAAATAAGGGCGGCTGGGCCCGTCAGATGTCCACCTTGAGGTAGTGTGATCCGGCAATGGGGTTATGGTAGTAGGGGGGGATCTCCTCAAACCCCAAATCGGCATACAGCGCACGGGCCGATTCCATTTCGTCCAGGGTGTCGAGTAGCACACAGGCATAACCCGCCTGACGAGCGACATCCAAAATACCCTCGGTGAGCTGGCGGCCCAAGCCAAAACCCCGAAAGGCTTTGCGTACATAGAGCCGCTTCATCTCAGCGGCATTCGGATAGTCTGCGGCATCCAACGGGCGCAAAGCACAGCACCCGGCCACGGCACCATCCACCCGTGCCAGCAACAATCCACCGCGTGGCGGTGCGTAGGCACCTGGCAGGGTCTGCAGTTCGGTGGCAAAGTCCTGAAAGCACAAATCTACGTTCAGGCTGTGGGCATACTCTTCAAACAATGCACGCACGATGTCATAGTCTTGTGCTGTGCAAATACTTGAGAGGGTGACGCTGGGGGTATCCATAACAACTCCGGCAGTGCAGGGCAAAAATAGACAGTCGGTCTAACCGCCCAGACCAACAATCCAGGCCGTGACCGCGCTGCACAGCAGCAAAATCGCCAGTGCCATCAGACGTGACATGGCGTCGTCGCGGGCCGATATCACGGGCGTTGTCACTGTTTTGTCTCCTGTGATCATGGGGCGTACCAAAGATAGTTTTTTGACCACGCCATAGAAGGCAATCGCCAGCAGGTGCAAAGCCACCAATGTCATGACCAGATACTGGCCTACCTCTTTGTGCAGCCCTGTTGCCAGCCCCACCCAATCACCAGACACAAAACGGGTCAGGGGGCCCGCAAATGCAATCTCATCATCACTGAACAGGCCACTGCCCACCTGCAAGGCCAGCATGCCCAAGAGGCCAAACACCGACAGCGCCCCCAGTGGGGTATGGCCGGCATTGTCTTCTGCCGTGCCTTGTCCGCGCAGATAGCGCAGTACTCGGGCGGGTGAATACAAAAATGCTGCAAAACGAGACCAATGTCCACCAACCAAGCCCCAGATCAGCCGGAACATCAACAGGGTTAGCACCACATAGCCCAACCGGAAATGCCAGAGCATCGCATTGCCGCCCACTTTGGCACTGATGACCAACGCAATCGTGCAGGCGGCCAGTAGCCAGTGAAAAATACGCGTGGGAAGATCCCAAATACGAACCGTGTGCTTGTTCTGCATGGATGGAAAACGGCAAATGTTGGCAGCAAAGTGTGGCATATCCAAGCCACAGCCTCATTTGGGGGACTGAAAAAGTCCGGTTTTCATGCAGCCGTGACCAGTGCAGGCGATACTGAAGTCTCTTTTCGTTTTAACACGCTGAGGACTCCACGATGAAAAAAACCCTTGCCCTGTTCGCTCTGGCGGCCGTCGCTGCTACAGCTGCTGTTCCCGCTGCTGCCCAGTTTGCCAAGGCAGAAGATGCTATCAAGTACCGTCAGTCCAGCTTCTTTGTGCTGGGGCAACACTTCAGCCGCATCGGTGCTATGGTCAATGGCAAAGTCCCATTTGATGCCAAGATCGCCCAAGACAATGCCGAATTGGTCGCTACTTTGGCCAAATTGCCGGGTGCAGGTTTTGGCCCAGGTACTGACAAAGGCGCACCCACCAAGGCCAAACCTGAAGTCTGGACTGAGCAGGCTAAGTTCAAAGAGCATGCCGACAAACTGTTGACCGAAACCACCAAGCTGGCTGCTGCGGCTAAAACGGGTGATTTGGCCCAACTCAAGGTAGCCTTCGGCCCAGCAGCACAGACGTGCAAGGCCTGCCACGACGCGTTTAAAGACAAGTAAACCGCTGGGTTAGGTTTCTGCCAACAGCTTCTCGATCAGTTGGTGCAAATTGGCAAAATCTGGTGTCCCGACATAGCTTTTGACGATTTCCCCCCGCTTGTTGACCAGATAAGTCGTGGGTGTCAGGCGCACGTCCCCCCAGGCTTTGGCCACCGCACCCGTGTGATCCAGCGCCACCTTGAAGGGCAGTTGGCGTGACTGTGCAAAATTAAGCACATACTGGGGTGGGTCATAGCTCATGGCAATCGCCAGAGTGTCAAAGCCTTGGCCTTGGTATTTCTGGTGGGTGGCTACCAAAGAAGGCATCTCTGCTACACAGGTGGTGCAACTGGTGGCCCAAAAATTCACCAGCGTCACCTTGCCGCGCAAATCGGCACTGGTGCGCTGAGAGCCATCCAACAGCACAAAGGTAGATTCTGGCACTGGTGCCTGACCCGTATCCCAGGCTACCCAAGTGCCTGTGCCCACCACGGCGGCCACTACCAGAGCCCAGACGGTTTTTTTGATTTGCATACCCATCGATCCGCTAAAACATCTGTGGGCGATTGTGCGCTAGTGCTTGCCTTGCACGGCAAAATCCCCACAAGGAACTGGACATGGCTTCAGCCGCCTTCGTTCTGGGCGCAGCCATAATGTGCGTACCAGACCGCACAGATCCCCCCTTATGAGTACGCGCATCCTTTTGATTGCCCATGCCCCGTTGGCTTATGCCCTGCGTGAGTGTGCCCTGCATGTGCTGGCCGATTGTGGCGATAGTGTGCTGGCGTTAGACGTGTTGCCAGATGCCGATCCCCAAGACACCCTAGCCCAAGCGGTGCAGTTACTACAGCCCGTAGGCCAGTCTTCTACCTTGGTGCTCACCGATGTGTTTGGCGCTACTCCAAGCAACATCGCCCAGCGATTAGTCCAGCAATGTCCACAGACGCGCTTGATCACTGGCGTCAATTTACCCATGCTTTTGCGGGCGGTTTGTTATCGGGCTGAGCCTTTGGATGCCCTGGTGCAACGGGCTGTGGTCGGGGGCACCCAAGGCGTGATGCAAGTCGATGTCCACGCGCCCTGAATTCTTTGAGTGTTCGCATGATCAAAACCCCCACTACTATTGTCAATAAACTGGGCTTGCATGCCCGTGCCTCGGCCAAACTCACCAAGCTGGCTGGCAGTTTTCCTTGTGAAGTGTGGATGAGTAAAGGCAGCCGCCGTATCAATGCCAAAAGCATCATGGGGGTCATGATGTTGGCCGCGGGCATTGGTTCTGAAGTGGAAATCGAGACCAACGGTGAGCGAGAACAAGAAGCGATGGACGCCTTGCTGGCACTGATTGCCGACAAGTTTGGTGAGGGGCAGTGAGCAGCGTGCCGTCTGCGCCTGTTTCCATCAGCACATTGGCCCTGGCTGGGGCCAGAGAGGCAGATTTTCCATGACATTTTCCGTTCCTGGGCTCGTGGTGGCCCGTGGCATTGCCATTGGGCGGGCCGTGTTGGTTGGCTCCAGCCGTGTCGAAGTGGCACACTACTTTATCGATTCAACCCAGGTTGACTCCGAGATTGCACGGGTGCGCCAGGGCCGTGATACGGTGGCAGAAGAGCTGCAGCGGTTGTTGGACACCATGCCCGCAGACGCTCCTCATGAGTTGGCTGCGTTGCTGGAAGTGCATTTGTTGTTGCTCAATGACGAGGTACTGAGCATTGGGGTCAAACATTGGATCACAGAGCGCCTCTACAACGCCGAGTGGGCTCTGACGACGCAGCTAGATGTCATCTGTCGCCAATTTGACGAGATGGAAGACCCTTACCTGCGCGAGCGCAAGGCAGATCTGGAGCAAGTGGTAGAGCGAATTCTGCGCACGATGCAGGGAGTGGCCCAGCCCGTGGTGCCACCGGTATCCGACACATCCCGACGCAAAACCCAGCAAGATCTGTTGCTTGAAGATGGCATGGATGTGCCCTTGGTGCTCGTGGCGCACGACCTCTCGCCGGCTGACATGCTTCAATTCAAGACCAGTGTTTTTGCTGGTTTTGTCACCGATGTAGGGGGCAAGACTTCGCACACTGCCATTGTGGCGCGCAGCATGGACATTCCTGCCGTTGTGGGCGCCCGCATGGCCAGCCAACTGGTGCGCCAAGATGATTGGGTCATCATTGATGGCGATGCTGGGGTGGTCATTGTGGACCCATCCCCCATCATTCTGGCCGAGTACGGTTATCGCCAGCGGCAGATTGAATTGGAGCGAGAACGTCTAGCCCGTCTGCGGCATACGCCCTCCATCACCCTTGATGGACAAAAGGTCGAATTGTTGGCCAATATTGAACAGCCCGCCGATGCTGCCAGTGCTGTGCGTGCGGGTGCTGTGGGGGTGGGGTTGTTTCGTACCGAGTTCCTCTTTATGGGCCGCCACGGCAACCTGCCCGCCGAAGAGGAGCAGTACCAAGCTTACCGTGATGCGTTGGAAGGAATGCAAGGCCTGCCTGTCACCATCCGTACGATTGATGTAGGGGCTGACAAGCCGTTAGACAAAGCCCACAAAGACGACCACCTGAACCCAGCATTGGGCTTGCGGGCCATTCGCTGGAGTTTGGCTGATCCGGCCATGTTCCGCGTGCAATTGCGTGCATTGTTGCGTGCTGCTGCACATGGCAAAATCAATTTGTTGTTTCCCATGCTCGCCCATGTGGGTGAGATTCGCCAAACATTGGCCCAAGTGGAGCTTGCCAAGGCAGAATTGGATGCACGCGGCCAAGCGTATGGCCCCGTGCGATTGGGGGCTATGGTCGAAGTGCCTGCGGCAGCACTGATTGTGCGCACCTTTTTGCGCTATTTTGACTTTCTCTCCATTGGCACCAACGATCTGATCCAGTACACCTTGGCCATTGACCGGGCTGACGAGTCGGTTTCGCATTTATACGATCCACTCCATCCAGCCGTGCTGCGTTTGGTGGCTGAAGTGATCGCTGAATGCCAAGCCCAAGGCAAGAGCGTGTCGGTTTGCGGTGAAACTGCTGGTGATGTCGGCATGACCCGCTTGTTGCTGGGCTTGGGGCTACGCAGCTTCTCTATGCACCCGGCGCAGATTTTGGCGGTTAAGCAAGAAATTTTGCGAGCCGACACCCGCAAGCTCACTCCTTGGGCGCAGCAGGTGTTGGAGGCAGAGGAGCCAGCACTGCTGCTGGGTCATTAAAGCCCGAACTCTAGTAGGCCATGGGGGCTACACCCCAGCGGCGTGCGCTTGTTGGTCAGCGTGGTAGCTAGAACGCACCATCGCTCCCACTGCTGCATGGCTAAAGCCCATTTCGTAGGCCTTTTCCTCAAACATCTTGAACGTGTCGGGATGCACGTAACGGCGCACCGGCAAATGGCTGTTACTGGGGGCCAGATATTGGCCAATCGTCAACATATCGATGTTGTGGGCGCGCATGTCTTGCATCACTTGCAAGATCTCCTCATCGGTTTCACCCAGTCCCACCATGATGCCGCTCTTGGTGGGCACATTGGGATGCGAGGCCTTGAACTTTTTGAGGAGATTCAAGCTGAACTGGTAGTCTGAACCGGGTCGGGCCTCTTTGTATAAGCGCGGTGCCGTTTCCAAGTTATGGTTCATCACATCGGGCGGTGCAGCCTTCAAAATTTCCAGCGCCCGATCATCACGGCCCCGAAAATCAGGCACCAAAATTTCAATTTGTGTCTGGGGTGACAGTTGGCGGATATGCTGAATACACTCGACAAAATGGCCGCTGCCACCATCGCGCAAATCGTCGCGATCCACGCTGGTGATGACGACATATTTCAGCCGGAGTGCGGCAATCGTTTTAGCCAAGTTCAGTGGCTCTTGCTTATCCAGTGGGTCGGGGCGACCATGACCCACATCACAGAATGGGCAGCGGCGCGTGCATTTATCACCCATGATCATGAAGGTGGCGGTGCCCTTGCCAAAGCACTCGCCTATGTTGGGGCAGCTGGCTTCCTCACACACGGTGTGCAGCTTGTGCTCGCGCAAAATGTCTTTGATTTCGTAAAAGCGGCTGCTGGCTGATCCGGCCTTGACGCGAATCCACTCTGGCTTTTTCAGTACCTCTGCTTGCTCCACCTTGATCGGAATGCGCGACAGCTTGGCCGCAGCCTTTTGCTTGGCCAGCGGGTTGTAATTTTCGGCAGATTGTGCTTCGCGCACGACTTCAGGAGTGCTCATGGCTGGTAGACAGTTCAGGGGGCCAGCCGGGTACTGAGCTGATGGGCCAGTACCTGTGCTGCTTCGTCCCAGGTGATGTGGATGCCGATTGTAGAAAAATCCACGGTTTGCAAACCTGCGTAGCCACAGGGGTTGATCCGTGCAAAGGGGCTCAGATCCATTGCTACATTCAGTGCCACGCCATGGTAGGTGCAGTGGCGGCTAACCTTGATCCCTAATGCCGCAATTTTGCCCAGTCCAGCAAAGTCTGGCGTGGGGGCGCTGCCATCGTCGCGTTTTTGTGGGCGCTGTGGCAGTTGTGCATGGCTGTGGGGATCATCCAGACGCACATAAATACCAGGAGCGCCCGCTACGCGGTGGCCTGTTACCCCAAAGTGCGCCAAGGTGCGAATCACGGCCTCCTCAATCCGATAGACGTACTCCTTTACATAGTAGCCCGCCCGTTGCAGATTGATCAGCGGATAAGCCACCACTTGGCCGGGGCCGTGAAATGTGACCTGTCCACCCCGATTGGTGCTCACCACGGGAATCTCACCAGGTGTGAGCAAATGTCCTGCCTGCCCTGCCAAGCCTTGCGTAAAAGTGGCTGGATGCTCACACAACCAGATTTCATCGGCTTGCTCGGCAGTGCGTGCTGCCGTGAAGTCTTGCATGGCCTGATAGCTGTCCAGATACGGTATGTGGCCTAGCCAGCGCAAGGCAATGTCTGTGGCCGACATTTCAGAGCACCACCTTCACCAGTGGGTGCGCTGTCAGGGCGTAATACAAGCCATCCAATTGCTCGCGGCTGGTGGCAGTAATGGTGATAGTGATGCCCAAGTATTTGCCCCCACTGCTCTCGCGCAGCTCCACGGCTGTGGCATCGAAAAAAGGATCGAACTGCAGTGCCAAGCGGGTCACGGCGGGCAGCAGGTCATCCACTTTGAGTCCCATCACTTTGATTGGAAACAGGCTGGGATATTCAATCAGTGAGTCCGCACGTGGGTTGTTGGTGGGGGAGGATGTGTGCAAGCCAGAAGTAATGGTCATCAGGTAGTCTCGGCAGATAGCTTAGAAGTCACCATCTAATTGTGCGGTAGTTGCACAACCAAAGCGGTACTGCGGTGCCCTCATGCTATCTAGGCAAGGCGTCAGGTGTTCGTGTCAGCCCCGCAATAGGCATAGCAAAGCCACCTGTGCAACAGATAATTTGTCGCACACGGGGGTTTTTACTTATAATCAGGGGCTTTGTGAAGGTTTCAGTCTGTTACGTGAGGGGTAAAACGATGAAAACAATCGCCCCGTTCGATACAGAAGCTGAGGCCGAAGAGTCAGACTTCAAGCCCCTGAGTGCAGAAGAAGCGCAGGTGTGGCGTCAGCGCCATCCGGCGGTGTCGGTGTGGCGTGTCATCGCCATTCAGGTGCTGGTTGGCGTGCTGGTGGCTTTGTTGGCCAAGCTGATTTCCGGTAAAGCTGCAATAGCCTGGTCGGCTGCGTATGGCGCGTTTGCTGTGGTGATTCCTGCGGTGCTGTTTGCGCGCGGCATGGGTCGCCAGAGATTCGCCAAATCCGCGGGAAGCGCCATGGTGGGGTTCTTTGTCTGGGAGTTGGTCAAGATTGTGCTCACCGTAGCCATGTTGGCTGCTGCACCTCGGGTGGTCGCGCAGTTAAATTGGTTGGCCTTGTTGGCTGGCATGGTGGTGACGATGAAAACGTACTGGATTGCGCTCATGGTGCAGTCCAGTGTCCGAAAAACCGATTGATTAAGAGAAGAGTTGTCCGATGGCCGCAGATGCGCACGCTCCGACTGCAAGTGAATACATCGTTCACCACTTGCAGCACCTTCAAAATATCAAGCAAAAGTCCATTATTGATTTTTCGGTGGTCAACTACGACTCCGTGATCATCAGTGTCACTATTGGGGCGCTTGGTCTTTTCCTCTTGTGGCTGGGGGCGCGCGCGGCAACTTCAGGTGTGCCAGGTCGTTTCCAAGCAGCGGTCGAGCTGCTGGTCGAAATGGTAGACAACCAAGCCAAGGCCAACATCCACAATGCTGAAAGTCGCAAATTCATCGCTCCACTGGCTCTGACCGTGTTTGTCTGGATTTTCTTGATGAACGCTATGGATTTGCTGCCTGTTGATTTGCTGCCTGCCATTTGGGCGCAGATCTATGGTGCTGCGGGTCATGACCCCCACCATGCCTATCTGCGTGTCGTGCCTACCGCCGACTTGTCCACTACTTTGGGCCTGTCTTCTGCCGTGCTGGTGCTCTGCCTGATCTATAGCGTCAAGATCAAAGGTCTGGGTGGCTGGACACATGAACTGGTGACTGCTCCCTTCGGCACCAGCAAAAATCCTGTCTTCGCCCTCATTTTGGGTGTGGTCAATCTGCTGATGCAGATCATTGAATACGTTGCCAAGACGGTCTCGCATGGTATGCGGTTGTTTGGCAACATGTACGCTGGTGAGTTGGTGTTCATGCTGATTGCCCTGATGGGTGGTGCTGCTGCCATGTCGCTTTCCGGTGTGTTGCTCCCTGTGGGGCACATCATTGCAGGTTCGATCTGGGCCATCTTCCACATCCTGATCATTACCCTGCAAGCCTTCATTTTCATGATGCTGACGCTGATTTATCTCGGCCAAGCGCATGAAGCCCACTGACCATTTCCCTTTCCTTTCTTAACCTTTCTTTTTTACATCAGGAGTCATCATGGAAAACATTCTCGGTCTCGTCGCTCTGGCTTGTGGTCTGATCGTTGGTCTGGGTGCTATCGGCGCTTCCATCGGTATCGCTTTGATGGGCGGCAAGTTTCTGGAAGCTTCGGCACGTCAACCTGAGCTGATCAACGAACTGCAAACCAAGATGTTCATCTTGGCTGGTCTGATCGATGCGGCCTTCCTGATTGGTGTGGCTATTGCCCTGCTGTTCGCTTTTGCCAACCCCTTCGTTCTGGCTTAATCTCCGATCAACGCCCAAATAGAAAGGTGTTGCCGTGAGTATCAACGCGACCCTGTTCGTTCAGGCCATCGTCTTCTTGATTCTGGTGCTGTTCACGATGAAATTCGTGTGGCCTCCGATTGTCAAGGCGCTGGACGAACGAGCCCAGAAAATCGCCGATGGTCTCGCTGCTGCCGACCGTGCCAAGTCCGAATTGAGCGCTGCCAACCAGCGCGTCGAGAAGGAACTGTCGCAGACGCGCAATGAGACGGCTGCCCGTCTGGCTGATGCCGATCGCCGTGCCCAGGCTATCGTCGAAGAAGCCAAGGCCCGCGCCAGCGAAGAGGCTCAAAAAATTATTGCTGCTGCGCAGGCGGAAGCCAAGCAACAGGTGGTGCAGGCCCGTGAAGCACTGCGTGAGCAGGTGGCTGTGCTGGCTGTCAAGGGCGCCGAGCAGATTCTCCGTAAGGAAGTCAACGCCGGTGTTCATGCAGATTTGCTGAACCGCCTCAAGACTGAACTGTAAGGGAAGCATTCATGGCCGAAATCGCCACCATTGCCCGCCCTTACGCCGAAGCCCTGTTCAAAGCTTGCACGGCGGGTGCAGGCGTCGACTTGGGTAGTGCCACTGCTTGGGTCGAGGAACTGGCGGTGATTGCCGCCGATCCCCAACTGCGCCAGTTGTCAGACAATCCCAAGGTCAGTTCTGACCAGCTGTTTGATCTCATCGCTGGTTTGACGCGTTATGTTCTGCCCGACATGGGTCGCAACTTCTTGCGCACCATGATTGAAAACGGGCGTCTGGATGCCTTGCCCGAAGCTGCTGTGCAATTCCGTGCATTGGTCAATCGCAGCAGCGGTTCGTCTGATGCCGTGGTGTACAGCGCCTTCCCTGTGGATAGCACTGCACTGGCCGACTTGAGCGCGTCGCTCGAAAAGCGCTTTGGCCGCAAGCTTAATCTCACCATGCAGCAGGATGAGTCCCTGATCGGCGGGATTCGGGTCGTGGTGGGAGATGAAGTGCTCGACACTTCGGTCAAGGCACGTTTGGAACAAATGAAAGCGGCCCTCACTGCGTAACGCGCGGCTTGAGGTTTCGGCTAAACAAAGAAAGAAGGAAAGAGTCATGCAACTCAATCCCGCAGAAATTTCTGAACTGATCAAGAGCCGCATCGAGGGGCTGGCAGCCAGCAGCGATATCCGTAATCAAGGCACTGTGGTGTCTGTGTCTGACGGTATCGTGCGCATTCATGGCCTGTCGGACGTGATGCAGGGTGAAATGTTGGAGTTCCCTGCTTCGGCAGACGGCACTCCCTCCTACGGTCTGGCGCTGAATTTGGAGCGTGACTCCGTGGGTGCTGTGATCTTGGGCGAGTACGAGCACATCTCTGAAGGCGATACGGTCAAGTGTACCGGTCGCATTTTGGAAGTGCCCGTTGGCCCCGAGCTGGTCGGTCGTGTGGTCAATGCCTTGGGTCAACCCATCGACGGCAAAGGCCCCATCAACGCCAAAATGACGGACGTGATCGAAAAGGTCGCTCCGGGCGTTATCGCTCGTAAGTCTGTGGACCAGCCTCTGCAAACCGGCCTGAAGTCGATTGACTCGATGGTGCCGATTGGTCGTGGTCAGCGCGAATTGATCATTGGCGACCGTCAAACAGGTAAGACCGCTGTGGCGATTGACGCTATCTTGGCGCAAAAAGGCCAAGGCGTTATCTGTATCTACGTCGCTATCGGTCAAAAAGCCTCTTCGATCAAAAACGTGGTGCGCGCCTTGGAACAAGGCGGTGCAATGGACTACACCATCGTCGTGGCTGCTTCGGCTTCTGAGTCGGCTGCTATGCAGTACGTGTCGGCCTATTCTGGCTGCACGATGGGTGAATACTTCCGTGACCGTGGTGAAGATGCCCTGATCGTTTACGACGATCTGTCCAAGCAAGCTGTGGCCTATCGTCAAGTGTCGCTGCTGCTGCGCCGTCCTCCAGGTCGTGAAGCTTATCCTGGTGATGTGTTCTATCTCCACAGCCGTCTGTTGGAGCGTGCCGCTCGTGTCAATGCCGATTACGTCGAAGCCTTCACCAAGGGTGCCGTCAAGGGCAAGACAGGTTCGTTGACTGCACTGCCCATCATCGAAACCCAAGCGGGTGACGTGTCTGCTTTCGTGCCAACCAACGTGATCTCCATTACCGATGGTCAGATCTTCTTGGAAACCAGCCTGTTCAACGCCGGTGTGCGTCCCGCTATCAACGCCGGTATCTCCGTGTCGCGCGTCGGTGGTGCTGCCCAAACCAAGCTGGTCAAGGGTCTGTCTGGTGGTATCCGTACCGACTTGGCACAGTACCGTGAACTGGCTGCATTTGCGCAGTTTGCTTCTGATCTGGACGATGCTACCCGCAAGCAGCTGGACCGTGGTGCCCGCGTGACCGAACTGCTCAAGCAAGCACAGTACAGCCCCCTGTCTATCTCCTTGATGGGTGCTACATTGTTTGCCGTGAACAAGGGTTTCATGGACGACATCGAAGTCAAGAAGATTCTGGCCTTCGAGAGCGGTCTGCATCAGTTCCTCAAGACCAGCCATGCTGCCTTGTTGGACAAGCTGGAAAAAGACCGCGCCATGGACAAGGATGCTGAAGCTGCATTGACTGCTGCTATCACAGCGTTCAAGAAGTCGTTCGCTTAAACCGGACGAGGAACCATCATGGCAGCAGGCAAGGAAATACGCGGCAAGATCAAGTCGGTGGAAAACACCAAAAAGATCACCAAAGCCATGGAGATGGTGGCAGCATCCAAAATGCGCAAAGCGCAGGATCGGATGCGTGCAGCCCGCCCCTATAGCGAAAAAATCCGCAATATTGCAGCCCATCTCAGCCAAGCCAACCCGGAGTACACGCATCCGTTCATGCAAGTGAACGATGCCAAAGCTGCGGGCATTATTGTGGTCACCACCGACAAGGGTTTGTGCGGCGGCATGAATACCAACGTGCTGCGTGTAGTCACCAACAAGCTGCGCGAAATGCAGTCTGTGGGGGTGTCTGCTGAAGCAGTGGCCATTGGTAACAAAGGGTTGAGCTTTCTGAACCGTGTCGGTGCCAAGGTGGTTTCTCAGGCTATCGGTTTGGGAGATACGCCTCACTTGGACAAATTGATTGGCCCAGTGAAGGTGCTGCTCGATGCGTATGCTGAAGGCAAGATCAATGCGGTGTACCTGTGCTACACCAAATTTATCAACACCATGAAGCAGGAGTCGGTGGTCGAGCAGTTGCTGCCCCTGTCTTCTGAGGCCATCCAGACAGATGACAAGGCCAGTGCTCACGGTTGGGATTACATCTACGAACCTGATGCCCAGAGTGTCATTGACGATCTGTTGGTGCGCTATGTGGAGTCGTTGATCTACCAGGCAGTGGCCGAAAACATGGCATCCGAGCAATCGGCGCGCATGGTGGCCATGAAGGCAGCAACAGACAATGCCGGCACGGTCATCAATGACTTGAAGCTGGTCTATAACAAAACGCGTCAGGCTGCGATCACGAAGGAACTCTCCGAGATCGTCGCTGGTGCGGCTGCCGTCTGACCCGCGACGCCGTCACGGTTTAAAAATTTTTGGAGCAAAGAATGGCTCAAGTTCAAGGAAAAATCGTTCAGTGTATCGGTGCCGTGGTGGACGTTGAGTTCCCTCGTGACCAGATGCCTAAAGTCTACGATGCGCTCAAGCTCGAAGGCTCTGCACTGACTTTGGAAGTTCAGCAACAGTTGGGCGATGGCGTGGTTCGTACCATTGCTCTGGGCTCTTCGGATGGCCTGCGCCGTGGCCTCATGGTCACGAACACCGCAGCTCCCATCACTGTGCCAGTCGGTAAGGCCACCCTGGGCCGTATCATGGATGTGTTGGGCAACCCCATTGATGAGCGTGGTGCCGTAGATCAAGCACTCACTGCCTCTATTCACCGCAAGGCACCTGCGTACGACGAACTGTCGCCCTCGCAAGAGTTGCTGGAAACCGGCATCAAGGTGATTGACTTGGTCTGCCCGTTTGCCAAGGGTGGTAAGGTGGGTCTGTTCGGTGGTGCCGGTGTGGGCAAGACCGTGAACATGATGGAACTCATCAACAACATCGCTAAGGCCCACAGCGGTCTGTCGGTGTTTGCTGGTGTGGGTGAACGTACCCGTGAAGGGAACGACTTCTATCATGAAATGGCCGATTCTGGCGTGGTGAACCTCGAAAACTTGGGCGAGTCCAAGGTGTCGATGGTGTACGGTCAGATGAATGAGCCTCCAGGCAACCGTTTGCGTGTGGCTCTGACCGGTCTGACCATCGCGGAATCTTTCCGTGACGAAGGCCGTGACGTGTTGTTCTTCGTGGACAACATCTACCGTTACACCTTGGCCGGTACCGAAGTGTCCGCGTTGTTGGGTCGTATGCCTTCTGCTGTGGGTTACCAGCCTACGTTGGCCGAAGAAATGGGCCGTCTGCAAGAGCGTATCACCTCCACCAAGGTTGGCTCCATCACTTCCATCCAGGCCGTGTACGTGCCAGCGGATGACTTGACCGATCCTTCGCCCGCTACCACCTTCGCCCACTTGGACTCCACCGTGGTGTTGTCGCGTGACATCGCTGCTCTGGGTATCTATCCTGCGGTTGATCCCTTGGACTCCACCAGCCGTCAGCTGGACCCCCAAGTGGTCGGCGAAGAGCACTATACCGTGGCCCGTGGTGTGCAAAACACCCTGCAACGCTACAAAGAACTGCGCGACATTATCGCCATTCTGGGTATGGACGAACTGGCCCCTGAAGACAAGCTCACAGTGGCTCGCGC
Source organism: Giesbergeria sinuosa (assembly GCF_042652905.1). Taxonomy (NCBI): domain Bacteria; kingdom Pseudomonadati; phylum Pseudomonadota; class Betaproteobacteria; order Burkholderiales; family Comamonadaceae; genus Giesbergeria; species Giesbergeria sinuosa. Next base: position 22,132 of record NZ_JBHSHJ010000018.1, read on the forward strand.
TCGTAAGATCCAGCGTTTCCTGTCGCAGCCTTTCCATGTGGCGGAAGTGTTCACTGGTTCCCCAGGCAAGTACGTGTCGCTGGCCGAAACCATCCGTGGTTTCAAGATGATTGTCAACGGCGAGTGCGATCACCTGCCCGAGCAAGCCTTCTACATGGTCGGTACCATCGACGAAGCCTTCGAGAAAGCCAAGAAGATGGCCTAAAGTGGTTTGCCGGGCAACTGTTTGCCCGGCGACATCACTGAAAAAAGCCCTTTTTGCAGACTTCCAAAGGAATCCAGATGGCCAACACCATACATGTCGACGTTGTCAGCGCCGAAGAGTCCATCTTCTCTGGGCAGGCACTTTTTGTCGCATTGCCCGGCGAGGCTGGCGAGCTGGGTGTTTATCCACGCCATACACCGCTGATTACCCGTATCAAGCCTGGTTCGGTGCGTATCGAGATGGCGGATGGCAGTGAAGAGTTTGTCTTTGTGGCCGGTGGCATCCTCGAGATTCAGCCCGATCGCGTCACTGTGCTGTCAGATACGGCTGTACGTGGCAAAGACCTAGACGACGAAAAAGCCAATGAGGCCAAAGCTGCCGCCGAAGAGGCGCTAAAAAACGCCAAAAGTGAAATCGATCTGGCGCGCGCCCAGTCTGAATTGGCCATCATGGCCGCCCAGATTGCAGCGTTGCGCAAGTTTCGCGAAAAGCGTTAATACCCACATCCCTTGGGCATGTGTGTCGAAAGCCACCCGAGCGGGTGGCTTTTTTTATGATTTTTTCAAATTTGCTACCCATTTGGTAGGGGTTGAAAAAAGCTGTGCTACAATGCTAATCTCTACGGAGGAGTGCCCGAGTGGCTAAAGGGGGCAGACTGTAAATCTGTTGGCTTACGCCTACGCTGGTTCGAATCCAGCCTCCTCCACCAAATGAGTGCGCTATAGCTGCTAGTGTAGCTGTGCGGGAGTAGTTCAATGGTAGAACCCTAGCCTTCCAAGCTAATGACGCGGGTTCGATTCCCGTCTCCCGCTCCATGCGTTAAAAAATATAAAGCTAGATTATCAGGCTTTGCTTGCCCATGTGGCTCAGTGGTAGAGCACTCCCTTGGTAAGGGAGAGGTCGCGGGTCCGATTCCCGCCATGGGCACCAGATTTCTGGTGTATTCGTTGCACAAAAGTCCTGTCGTGTTGTTGTAATTTTTTTCGGAGTCGAAA
>NZ_JBHSHJ010000019.1:0-9255 GCF_042652905.1 Giesbergeria sinuosa
ATTGGCGCTGGTCTAGGTTCAATTTTCCGGTTATGCTGTTGGCTTTGGGTGGCTGGCGTGTCGGCGTGGGTCTAACTCGGCGCTCAAGCGGACAGCTTCTAGCTGCCGCTTACCTTGGTTCGTTAGTCAATTTTTCTCCAAAACAAAACTTCCAATGTTTAACGCTTGGGCAATTCCCGTTTTTGAGCATATACATGGCAAAAAAATTGCCTCAATGTTGGCCGATATCCTTTTCCCCAACGTAACCGAAAGAACTGTACGAAATTGGATTTCTGGGAAGATAAAAAATCATCAAGCAGCGATCAATAAAATAGATGCCGCAGGAACAACTAAACTGAGACAACATCTTCTCAAAAAAGATTACACACCAGAAGATGTAGAAAGAATTATTCAAAACCAACCACAAAATATTGGCCCATTAGGATCCTTTGTATATTTTTGTTCTCCTTTAGAAAACCATTATCCAGAAACTCTTAAACTTGCATGCAAAATTGACGAAATTTCAAAAGAATTATATGAAGCCAAAGCGAAAAAAGACATTGATGCTTTCATTTTGAAATTGCTTTCAGTAGATTATCTAACAGAAGAATATTTGGTTAATATAGATGAAATGGATGAATCCATATGTGAGACAAAAGAAAGAATTATAAATTCTAAAAATTGGAGCGACCTAGATAAGCCATTGAAACTCATCTTGTTCAACGCATTGATGTCGCTAATGGCTTTATGGAATATTGAATTTTGCAAGAGCTATTTCGATCAATTTGAGGCTGTCCCGATATTTATTTGGTTTCAGCCAAGGATTAATCCTACTGTAAAAAAAGGTGCTGATGGAAACTTTAAAAAACAGCGAGACCTAATACATTTACCTAACAGGCGCCTTATAGACTTTATGGCTTGCCTACGCTTTTATAAAAAAAATAGAAAATGGCCTCAAGAGATTCCATCCGTCGCTGAGTTGTCTATTTGGACGGCCGAAGATAAAAAAAATTACGTCGAAGAGAGAAAAATAGTTTGCTGGAGAGAGGGGAGGCGATTAACCTATAAAGAATTTTCCAATTTTTGGAATGCAATGTTTTTCTTTTGCGAAGAAAAACAACGTCCCTCGCCTCCCTTTCCACTACTTTTTGCGAGCACCACATGGAGTAAGCTGTTTGTGCAGGGCAGCAAAGAGAAACCAGAATTATCTGTTTACATTAATTTCGAAAAATACTTTATCTACTGGTGGGAACGGCACGAGAAAAAAGCAAAAAATAACGGCGCCAGTTTTGGTGACGCCGCGTGGCTTACCCTGTTAAATTAAATGCATTCACTCGAATTCCGGGAGAACATTTCCTTCCTGAATTCTTTCATCCCAGTTGTCAGGGCGCTCGTCCCAGCCCCGTGATTCCCAATATGCATCGTTGTTTGGGTTCAATTGATCTGCGCGATTGTCAAGATCATCTTTAGTCATAGATTGAGTCTCTTATTTTTGCCCTGATTTACCGAAGTTTTTAGCTGCAGCCCGTTGAAGATTACCTGCCCAAGGAGTAGGCTTACCATCTCCTACTTTTGCAGTTGCAGACTGTACTCTTGATGCATCCTTAGGAGTGGCGACGGTTTTTGGGGCTAGATTCTTTGTACTCATAGCTATCCTTTCACTTAAGTTAAAATCCGCAACAGCGGGGTGGACGAGATTTTCTGCTACGTGCCAAGCACATATGTTCCAACTTTCGGAAATTTCACATTAAGAAATTTGGTTTTTTCCAGTTACGCTGTTAGCTTTGGGTAGCTGCTGGGTGGGCTGGGGTTCTAACTTGGCGCTCAAGTGGACAGCTTTCAGCTGCCGCTTACCTTAGTTCGTTAGCATCAGCCCACGGTGGCGTTAGACAACAAGGCAAAGCTACCCTGTACGCTTGAAAAAGGTACCAAATAACGGTACCATTCAGGAATGAAGCGAAAACACCAACGCGCGCTAGAGCTCATCTTCGCCAGACCAACAAGTGCCAATGTTCAGTGGCGCGACATCGAAGGCTTGTTTGAGGAACTGGGTGCGGAGGTCAGTGAGCGAGAAGGCAGCCGTGTGGCGGTTGTGTTATTTGGCGAAGTACGTGTCTTTCACAGACCACATCCTTCGCCCAACACCGACAAAGGCGCCGTCGCAAGCATTCGCAAATGGCTTGAGCAGCACGGAGTGGAACCATGAACGTAATGACAGTTGACGGCTATCACGCCAAGATTGAATACGACGAAGAGCTTGATCTTTTTCGTGGTGAGATTCTTGGACTAAACGGCGGCGCTGATTTCTATGGCAAGAATCCAAAAGAGTTGCGAACAGAGTTCAAGAAATCCTTGCAAGTCTTTCTTGAGGTTTGTGACGAGAAGGGCATCCAACCCAGAAAACACTTCTCTGGAAAATTCAATCTCAGAATTCCTCCGGAGTTGCATGAGCAATTGGCTATTGCTGCACAAGTAGAAGGTAAGAGCATCAATATGCTGGCTCAAGAAGCTCTACGTATCCGTGTGGCATCTTAGTTACCTGCGTAGTGCTAACTTTTCGCTCAAGCGGACGGCTTCCAGCCGCCGCTTACCTTGGTTCGTTAGCATCAGCCCACGGCAGTGATTATTCCAAGGTCGTAAAAATCCGGGTTTTTCTGTTGCTGGTGTTTAAAAGTAGGTTTTGCTTTTGGCTTACCAGTCAGTATTTTTTGGTTTCGTATTGGCGCTGGTCTAGGTTCGCTTTTCCGGCTATGCTGCTGGCTTTGGGTGGCTGCTGTGTGGGCTTGGGTTCTAACTCGGCGGTCAACCGGACAGCCCAACAGCGGCGCTTCGCACCACTGCTGGGTTCCCTCCGCTTCGCTCCGACTGCCGGTTACCTCCAACGTTAGCCATAATGCAACATATCATCAGCGTACGGTCTTAACTGATTCGTTAGGCAAAAACATAAATCGTCGATCAGCAGTGTTTTGCTAAACATTCGATAAAATTTAAACCGAGAATACCAAATATGCCATTAACCTCATCTCAAGTAATTGATCTAGAAAACGCTATAAAATCTTACAGCTTTCCTCTTGATTATTATTGCTTCAGCCACAGAACAATCAAAACTGCCCCAAACATTTCAACTCTTGAAACAATAATTTGCACCCAATTAAAAACAACTCCTTCAAATGGACTGGCAAATGTTATATTTTGGGGACATTCGGGATCAATTGGAATCAGAAAAATTCGGTTCGCTAGATTTAATACACTTATCAATCCGGTCCTCACATCAAAATTTTCGCATTTATTGACTACCAACACAGCCCCAAGTATCGTTGCTATAAAAAATTTAGGCCTACCTGAGTATTCAGGTATTTCTTTTATATCAAAGATACTTATGTTCTTAGACCCAAAAAACTATTCCGTACTTGATCTACAACTTTCCAAGTTGCACACAGTTCGTGGAAGAGCGTTGTCTTTATTAAAAATAAACACTACACAAATACCATCGACTAAAAGCAATGAATCCGTTTATAACAAATGGCGCCAAGAGTGCTTATATATCAGCAATACTTATTATACTGGAATATATAGGGCTGCCGATGTAGAACGTGGATTATTTCAGCTGATCAGATCAGGCAATTTAGCAACAGCAATTCAAATTTACACAAACTTCTAACTTATCGTTGCACCGAACAGTTTTGCAGGTGAACTTTACGTTAGATTTCCATTGGACTATTTATGCAAAAGTATTTTGAAATATCAAAGAATGATGTGGAATAAAAAGATAATAACACTTGGTTTGAATACTGCCGCAAACAAGAAATTCCATTCATCACTCTAAGAAGCAGGACAAAGCTAGCAAATGTTGAATGGGATTACATTGCATACCAAACTGAATTCGACAATGCTTTTAAAAATCTAAATGGAGAGCTAAGAGAAAAAGCAATTCTGATCTTTAAGAAGTATGCAGGCCCACGATCTGAATATCAGGCTAGCGATTTATTGATATCTTTTAAAAACCTTGAGATACCTAAAGCCAAAATTGCTGCCGATGAACTTTATGACTTAATAGATCATTACGCAAAGAGAAATAATAGTTAAACCTAACTCGGCGCTCAAGCGGACGGCTTCCAGCCGCTGCTTACCTTAATTCGTTATAAGCTAAAGGAAGCATTGTGAGTAAGCCAAAGAAGATCATTGACAATCCGACAAGTGCGGAACTGTTAAGGCAGTTCGAGGCATTTGAAAGCTTGGAGGCTCTATACAAGGATTTTCCGTTGGCTCGCAAGCTTTTCCATAAAATGGAAAATGCCTCCAATGAATTCCTAAAGATTAAAAAGCAAGCAGAAATATTGAAGGTTCCAGATCAGTTTAATGAGCGTTTTGCGAGCCTAGGCTGGATTGCATATGAATCCATGAACATGGAAGTAATGCAAAAAGCAATAAATATTCATGACACTGAAGGAAAGGATGCGGCGGAAAAAATCCTAGCCGATTCGTATGACGAAGAAACATTAAAGTGGGGAATATTACGATTAAATGGCAATCGTGATTTTAAAAAAAGAATAAGGCTCACGGAGTTGGCCAGAGAGGATTACTTAGCTGGCAGACATCATGCATGTATACCTCTATTGTTGAGCTTGCTTGACGGTCTCGTAAATGATGTATCGAAGCACGTAGGCTTTTTTGCTGTAAACGTGGATATTACCGCTTGGGATTGCATTGCAGCTCATGAGACGGGCCTTCAGACATTAGCTTCAATTCTCACTAAAGGCAGAAATAAAACAAATGAAGCTGGTATATCCATTCCATACAGAAACGGGATTCTTCATGGCAGAGAGCTGGCCTTCGATAATAAATTAGTGGCAGCAAAGTGCTGGGCTGCTCTCTTTGCGGCGAGAGACTGGGCCGGAGCACTTGATGATGGGAAAAAGGAGCCAAAACCAAAAGAAGAGGTGAGTTGGCGACAGATATTTAAGCAAATTTCTGAAACAAACCTTATGAAAAAATCCATTGAGGAATGGAATCCAAGAATATCTGAAAATATTCCATATTTTCCATTTGAAGGGAATATTTCCAGCCTGCCTGAAAACACGCCTGAATATGCAGTGGCTGCATTTTTAGATCATTGGTGCAATAAGCGATTTGGCCCTATCGCTGATGCTCTTTTATATTTTACCGACACTCCTAAGGGAAAAAAGGCCTGCATAGCGCGCCAAGATTTTGGTAAGCATGTGCCGACTTCTTTCAAGGTATTAGGCGTGGATGACCAAGCTGCTGCCGTTACTCATGTAATAGCAGAGCTTCGTTTTAAAATTGATGATCAAGAAAAAATAAAAGAAGTTTCGGTGCGCGCAATATATCAAGACTTAGAAAATAATGCTTCTGTCCGATCTATGCCAGGAGGCCAGTGGAGAATAGTTCAAAATTCTTTCACTGGCATCATATACGCGCACAGTTTATAAAAAGTAGTTAAAATAGTTCGCTCCGCTCGCTTGGGCAACCTAAAGCCAGCCCCTTAAAAAACGTTAGCACTTGCTTACGGTAGTGCTTATTCCACGCCCGTTAAAAATCCGGTTTTTGTTGTCACCATTTTTTCAAAGTAGGTTTGGACTTGGGTTTTGTGGCTGGGGCTTTCCGGTGTCTTATTAGCACTGGTGCGGGGTCGTTTTTCCGGATATGCTGTTGGCTTTGGGTGGCTGCTGCGTGGGCTTCGGTTCTAACTCGGCGCTCAAGCGGACGGCTTCCAGCCGCCGCTTACCTTGGTTCGTTAGCGTTTTGTCCACAGCCGTGCTTATTCCAAGGCTGTCAAAATTCTAGTTTTGCTGTTGCTGGTATTAAGAAAATAGGTTTTGTTTTTCGCTTACTAGTCAGTATTCTTTGGTTTCGTATTGGGACTGGCGCAGATTCGTCTTTTTCGTTATGCTGCTGGCGTTGGGTGGCTGATGCGTGGGCTTAGGTTCTAACTCGGCGCCAAGCGGACAGCTTCTAGCTGCCGCTTACCTTAGTTCGTTAGGCCTCTGTTTCTATGCATATTTCAACCAGCCTTTGCCAACTAATACCCGGTTTTTGTCGCCGGGCTTTTGTTTCGTCTGAGCAATCCGTCCGCGCAATGTTGCTGGTTCCAATCCACTGTATTTTTTCCGGTCGTAGTTACCGTGGCCTCAGTTCAGTTATTGCAAGGCCGGCTCCTGGCGCCGTTCCCCGTGATAGTGATTACTCCAGCAGTTTTTCCGTGCTTCCTACAATCAAGCGCTACAGGCTGGCCAAAAAACCAAAGGCAGCACTGATCGAGCGCTCCAAGCCTGTGCCCAAAACAACTCCAGCTCTAATTGAGCGCTTCAGGTTGGTCAGAAAGGCAAAGGCAGTCATGGGGCCCCAGGTGGCGCCCGGAGATAACGGCTTGAAAAAACCCATTTCCAAGACAACCGCCCGGCCTAACAGGGCGTTCGAGGGGACGCCGGGAAGCGTCGTCGTTATTCCTGTGGCCGCCTCGCGCGGCGCCCCTCAACTTCGTCGTTAGCAATCACCAAATGAAACTCTGGAAGAAAATACTCATCGGTGTCTTCGCACTAATTTTGCTATGTATTGGTGGTTTATATCTATTTATTCAATCACTACCTGACATGTGTAGTAATGTGGTTTTGGCTGAATATTTATCTCCAAATAACAAGTTAAAAGTTGTTACCTTTCAGCGTGACTGTGGAGCTACCACAGGCTTTTCAACTCAAGTCTTGATTATTTCAAGTGCTGATGCACTTGAAAATGAAAGTGGCAATACATTCATTGCCGACACAAATCATGATGCTGCACCAATAGGTCAAGGTGGTGGCCCTGAAGTTCAGATTAATTGGCTATCAGATTTACGCCTTCAAATTCAAAACCATAAGCTGGCGCGAATTTTTCGAGCCGAAACAAAATATGAAGGGGTAAATGTTGAATATGTTCATTTCTAGCTGCCATTTTACTAACCCATCGCTCAAGCGGACAGCTTGCAGCTGCCGCTTACCTTGGTTCGTTAGATTGCAAAGTTGCAAATGACAGCAAAGAATCCTTTTATACGAACGTGCCCAGCTTGTGGTGTCATTGTTTCCAACGAAATTTTTTTGCTGCACTACGAAGAAACTCATGCAAGAGCGCCAACCGAGGGGGAAATATTTCGCTTTGCGTAACCTAAAGATCGGCCCCAGAAGAAAATTAAAGGTGGCAAACGGATATATTTTTCTAGAGGTGGACTTCCATCTCTTGGAAATAAGTAAGTATTTCTCTAACTCGGCGCTCAAGCCGACCCGCACTCTGCGGTCGGCTTGCCTTGTTCGTTAGGGCGAAATAAAAAGACTACGCATGCTCATAATAATTCGAATCCTCCGTGTACTCGCTGGCTTGATTGCTATCCTGCAAGTTATCGGCCTTCTGCCAGTGCTCACCTGGCTATCAAATTTGCATAATGTTACCGATGGCATGTGGGTAATTGCATTCATTAAGGCTCTAGTGATGCTTCTTACGGGAAGTATTTACTTTTGGCTTGGAAAAATCAAAAGCCGAATTGATAACTCAGGAACAAGTGATTCTGAAGGTCGCCTCATAATTTTCTCCGTACTTGGACTCTTGGTTTTAGGCGTGATTCTTACCATGGCCATTCCTGTACTTTCGAAATGGAGTCAAAAAGAAACGAATGCTTCAATACAGTTAACCCAGCCTGCTGCGGTCATTGAGAGAAGCATTCCTCCTGTAAGCAGCGTACTTTTCCCCTGCCCTGAAGGAGAAAAACGTATTGCTGGGGAGTTAGAATGTTTGCCATTGAGTCAATTTACACCAATTAGTGCAACACCAGTGCAGCCCCAAGAGTCTTCAAGAAAAGGACAAACCTTTTCTTACGAGGAAGCAGTGGGTATGCCCGTACAGCCTCAATTATCTTTAAAAGAGAGAAAAACCTTCTCTTATGAGGAAGCAGTTGGTACACCATAAAATCTGTTGGATTGTTGGATTGTTGGATTGTTGGATTGTTGGATTGTTGGATTGTTGGAGTTGGGGGGGCTGCTGTGTGGGCTTGGGTTCTAACTTGGCGCTCAAGCGGACAGCTTCCAGCTGCGGCTTATCTTGGTTCGTTAGCATTAGCCCACGGCTGTGCTTGTTCCATGCTCGTTAAAAACCAATTTTTACTTTTGCCAGTGTTTCCAAAGTAAGTTTTATCTTTGGTTTTTTGGCTTGGTGTTCTTGGTTTCTTCTTGGCGCTGGTGCAGGTCCGTTTTTCCGGCTATGCTGCTGGCCTTGGGTGGCCGCTGTGTGGGCTTATGTTCTAACTCGGCGCTCAAGCGGACAGCTTTCAGCTGCCGCTTACCTTAGTTCGTTAGAGCGCAAATGCGCGTCAGGTGCAGCCGGTATCACGTAGGTCTGAGCCGGGAACGTATCGGTTGCACGGATCGCCACAAACAGAGCTTGTTTGTCCGTGGTCTGCATCATCGTATTGGAGACCAAAATCCACCTCTCTCCGTTGTATTCAACTTGCTTACCAGCAGTCATTATTTGCAGCATGTCGCCAAACATTTTACATCTCCCATCTTTACATTACGTTGCGCCCTAACCCATCGCTCAACGCGGAAGTCGCTTCGCGCCTCCGGGTTAGCTAGTGGCGTTAGCATTCGCCTACGGCAGTGTTTATTCGAAGCACGTTAAAAATCCGGTTTTGTTTTCACCAGTTTTTTCAAAGCAGCTTTTGTTTTTGTTGTTTGCGCCGGGTGTTCTTGGTTTCGTATTGGCACTGGTGCAGGTTCGTTTTTTCGGCTATGCTGCTGGCCTTGGGTGGCTGCTGTGTAGGCTTTGGTTCTAACTCGGCGCTCAAGCGGACAGCTTACAGCTGCCGCTTACCTTAGTTCGTTAGATTTGGCCCACGGCGTTGTTTTTTCCAAGCGCGTAAAAAACCGGGTTTGGTTATCGCCAGTGTTCAAAAATAAATTCTGCTTTTGGCTTGCCGGGGTCAGTATTCTTCGGTTTCGTATTGGTGCTGGTGCAGGTTCATTTTCCCGGCTATGCTGCTGGCTTTAGGTGGCTGGTGTGTGGGCTTAGGTTCTAACTCGGTGCTCAAGCGGACAACTTCCAGTTGCCGCTTACCTTGGTTCGTTAGGTGTCTTAATTGCAACAGAAGCGCAACCTCAAGGTCATCGATACGCAGAGACCAATCATCCAGAACTACTGGAAGATTATCTACTTTCGTGACACTGAACGAGTTACCCCTGTTTTATCTCGTTGGAAGTGGGTACGCCTGTGTATTTTTGAAGTCCTCTTTGGCCA
>NZ_JBHSHJ010000020.1:0-7423 GCF_042652905.1 Giesbergeria sinuosa
CTCAGTAGCGGTGGCTTTGACCGCAGCATCTTTGGAAGCATGCAGACGGTTGCTGAAACTTTAGAGATACATCTAACCTATCGCTCAAGCGGACAGCTTACAGCTGCCGCTTACCTTAGTTCGTTAGCAGTTAATAGCGAATTAATTAGAAATTAATAATATAAAGAAATAAATATGCTTTCCGAGGAATACTGTTTTTTATGGATAGATTGGTGGCCGATGTGTATGACAAGGACAGAGTGGGCTGGTTGGATGCAGGCTGTTGGGGCATTGCTTGGTTTGGGTGTTGCTATCTGGGTTTCTGGAAGCGCGGAGCGACTTGAAAGACGATCTGCTGTTATTCAGGCTAGAGCCTTCGCTAGAGAGTTGTTTGTAGGAATTAGTGGAATGCTTTACAGTGCAAAAAATAATGAAAGAGGAATGCTAATTATCAGCATCATTCTTATGAAAGAACTTATTGCATTAAATCAATCTATACAGTTAGGTCGTATGGATAAAGAGGCAATGAGTGCTTTTATAAATTTAAGGCTTTATGCTGCTGCAGTGTTAATCGTAGCAGAATTATATAGAGATGATCCAATTCCTGAAAAATTAATTGATTTTCAAAGAATGATGAATTACTACCACGAGCTTACTAAGGTAAATTTAGAATTACTGCACAAGAAGCATAACAGTGTTCCTGCTGAAAGCTTCAATGTAGAATCTACAATTGCTAATCTGTATTCAGCTGCAGATGCCGCGAGAGAATTCGTAAAAAAAGATGCCCCAATGAAGGTTTAGGTCGTATTTTGAGATGTAGTAAGCTGTCATCTTTGGCCTTTACAGATATATAAAGCATCCACTTTTGGTTCACATTGGGGCTGGTGCAGGTTCGCTTTTCGGGCTATGCTGCTGGCTTTGGGTAGCTGGTGTGTGGGCTTAGGTTCTAACTCGGCGCTCAAGCGGACAGCTTCCAGCTGCCGCTTACCTTGGTTCGTTAGATATCCAGGAGCACGACGTGGAATACGAAGAGAATTTTGAGAAAAGCTTTATGCGACGAACGCTCTCACTGATAAGTGAATACGAGGGTTCGCTAGATGCAACGCTTCTCGTAAATTGTCTTCTTGGTTTATTGGTACTGCCAAAGGAAACTTTCATAGCACAGCTTCCAGATGTAGATTTCGAATCGCTTGCAGATTGGGGAGTGGAGCCTACATCGATTAGGGAGGTAGGTCGGTGTAGTGACGGACACCAGCACAACCCGACTCTTAAACAATTAATCCGTCGTCTACGTAACGCAGTGGCACATTTCCGTGTCAAGCCAATACATCGAGACGAACAAGTACACGGCTTTACGTTTCGCGATCAAAATGGGTTTCATGCAAAACTTTCTCTGACAGAAATGAAGACTTTGGTCGTCAAATTAGCAACACATCTTGAGGCTCAAGCCTAACCAAGTATTCGAGGCGGACGGCTACGCCGCCGCTCAATTAATTCGTTAGATTTTTTGGAGAATTAAGTGAAAAGCGAATATTTAATAACATTTGACTCCAAAGATGATATCTGCACAAGCGTTGAAAAGTTTAAAAGCTTACTTGCTGCGCATACATCTATCTCTTTTGGAAAAAAAGAAAAGCTCAGTTATGGTGAAAGAGATTTCGCCTATAAACTCGCACAAGGAACGCTAACGGATTCTTCAATATATTACGATTTAACAATCGAAAGCACAGATGTTGCCGACCAAGAAGCATTCAAAGACATGCTCAAGGAAGTTCGGCGCATCTGCTCCAAGATAAGCGGAAGAAATATTATTGTGTTGCACGATGGAGTTGGAGAGTCCTACTGCCACATGGGTTATCCAATAATATATAAAACAGAAAATCTAATGCGGAAATTAATCGCCAAATTTATGGCAATCAGCATTGGATATGACTGGAGCGATGCATCAACACCGAAAGAGGTTCTTGATTCAGTACGGTCAGATAGTAAAAAGGAGAAGACAAATTTCCTCCATGAGGTTGACTTTATTCAGCTATCAAATTTTCTTTTCAAAAAATATTCAAAAGCAGACTCAAGTCGCTTCATTGACTCCTTAAAAGGAAGAAATGATGAGGATGTGATCAAGGTCGGAGACATCAAGCAATATCAACCTTTCACCAACTGGGAAAAATTCTTCGCCAGAAAAGTGGAATGCGACTCTGAATATCTAAAATCTAAATGGGAAAAGTTATACGACTATCGCTGCAAGATTGCACACTGCAAGGGCTTAACAAAAATAGAATATGATGACTTGGCCGCAATTAGCGACGACATTTGTGAGAAGATACAAGCAGCACTGGACGCGATTGGTGACGTGCACATTGAGGAGGCTGATCGTGAAGAACTGGCGGAGAATTTTAGCGGCACCGCAAGCAAGAGTGCTGCTGAATTTATTGCAAAATACAACAAACTAACGAGCCTGACACAGATGGCTTGCGAAATGTCATCAAATGAACAAGACATATATGGAAAGTATGACACAAACAAGACAAATATAAGAATGCAATCCAAATACCTATGGACTGCAAAGGGAATCATAGGCAAGGAAGTGTCGCATCAAATAAATAAAGCGCAAGACTTTAGAAACATTGTTGTGCACAAGGTTGGAATTATGGATATAAGTGATTCAGAAATCATCGAGGAAATGGCGGCGATCGATTCAATAATTGAAATTCTTTCATCACTCAAGCCAGAAGATTTAAAGAAACTTCAGGGGGTTGATCTGCGCAATAAACAAGGTGCAGAGGATCAAGCGCAAATCTAACTGGCCGCTCAAGCGGACAGCTTCCAGCTGCCGCTTACCTTAGTTCGTTAGCATTTTTCCCACGCCGGTGCTTATTCCAAGGCTGTCAAAATCCGAGTTTTTCTGTCGCTGGTGTTCAAAAGTAGTTTTTAATTTTGGCTTATCATTCAGTATTCTTTGGTTTCGTATAGGCGCTGGTCTAGGTTCGTTTTTCCGGCTATGCTGCTGGCCTTGGGTGGCTGGTGTGTGGGCTTGGGTTCTAACTCGGCGCTCAAGCGGACAGCCTCCAGCTGCCGCTTACCTTGGTTCGTTAGCATTTCGCCCATGCTAGTGCTTATTCTAAGGCCGTCAAAATCTGCTCTTTGTTGTTGTCAGTATTCAAAAGTAAATTCTGCTTTTGGCTTGCCGGGCAGTATTGTTTGGTTTCGTATTGGCACTGGTCTCGGTTCAATTTTCCGGTTATGCTGCTGGCTTTGGGTAGCAGGTGTGTGGGCGTTGGTTCTAACTTGGCGCTCAAGCGGACGGCTTCCAGCCGCCGCTTACCTTGGTTCGTTAGCATTTCGCCCATGCTGGTGCTTATTCCAAGGCTGTCAAAATCCGAGTTTTTCTGTCGCTGGCATTCAAAATTAGGTTTTGTTTTTGGCTTGCCGGGCAGTGTTCTTTGGTTTCGTAGTGGCGCTGGTGTAGGTTCGATTTTCCGGTTATGCTGCTGGCTTCGGGTGGCTGCTGTGTGGGCGTTGGTTCTAACTCGGCGCTCAAGCGGACGTCTTCCAGCCGCCGCTTACCTTGGTTCGTTAGCTACAAATGACTCTGCACCCCACAATTGAGAACAACCCATATGGCTTTCTTCGCGCGAAGTTCGATGCGAGGTATCGATTCAGAGGAAATTGGGATTGGTTTGCCTACGATGGCCCTGTGCTAGTGCACTATACAAATCTAAATGGCCTTGTTGGGATAGTAGAGTCTGGGGGCTTTTGGCTCTCTGACTTCCGTTTCTTGAACGACACGGAAGAGTATTTCAATGGCTGCCGTATGGCGAAGGAGGTAATTGCAAGAGTTGCTTCTCGATCACGTCACACCAAGTTTTCTAGAGTCCTGCATGATGCTGCCGACCTCCTGAGCAAGCAGCCCACCAAAACCTTCTTTGTTTGTTCGTTTTCAAATTCGCTTGATAGCCTAGAACAATGGCGTGGTTACGCCAGCGGCCATGATGGGATCGCAATTGTGTTTGAGAACAAGCCGCGTCTTCAGTCTAGTCACTTTACGATAATGCCTATTATGGTGCCGCAGAAAGTAATTTACGACGATAAGATTAAACGTAAGCTGTTGCTTCAAGGCATTGCTAAGCATTCAATGGAATTTCGAAAAGACTTGGCCTGTGGATGCTCAGTTCATGAGGATGACTGGGCAAGACATCTTGCTAGCGATCTAGCAATTGATTTCATGATTTTCAAGAACAAAGCATTTGCCGCAGAACAGGAAATACGTCTGGTAGTTACGGAAAGTCATCTAAGTCATTTCAAGGACGTAAAGCACAGGGTGAGTGGTGGGCGAATAGTTCCATATATCTGTAGTTCTGATTTGTATAACGAGAGCTTTGTAGCCCACAATGGTTCCAATCAGTTGCCTATTGCTGAAGTCAGAGTTGGGCCGATGGCGAATCAGTCGATCACCATTGACAGCGTGAAAGCATTTCTAGCAAACAAAGGGTATTTCGATGTACCAGTTATTTCATCAGATGTGCCATATCGTGGCTAACTAATCATTCCACCGGACCTGCGCGAAAAGTCGCGCAGGCCGATGAATTCAAACGTTAGCATTTCGCCCACCCTGGTGCTTATTCCAAGGCTACCAAAATCCGGGTTTTGCTGTCGCTGGCATTAAAAATTAGGTTTTACTTCTAGCTTGCTAGTCGGTATTCTTTGGTTTCGTATTGGCACTAGCGTTGGTTCATTTTTCTGGCTATGCTGCTGGCCTTAGGTGGCCGGTGTGTGGGCTTGGGTGCTAACTTGTCGCTCAAGCGGACAGCTTCCAGCTACCGCTTACCTTAGTTCGTTAGGCGTCAAACTAATGCGTCATCTGTGGGTCGAGCCAGAATTGAAGGCATTGTTGAAACTGATCAACATGCTGGAAATACAGCTATCCGATCTTAGCGATATGTGCGCGCAGGCTAGTGATGGGGACTCGTACGGGCTCTTCGACACCATGGAGCACATTGTTGGGTTGGCTATGGTGGCTGGCCAGACCTATATCGCCACCGCTTGTGGTGCCATAGGAGTTGAAAAAAGCAACGCGCTAAAAATGGGTCCCGCTCATTCGGCCGGAAGGACTAAAGTGGAAATAATAAACCACGCAGCCAACTACTGGAAACACAACAACGAGTGGAGCAATAGAGGTACAGATCGACGTCGGCAAGCAATAGAGGAGGCCTTTGATTCCGTTGGGTTCCCAGTTGGTACAGACTATCCGCTTTCTGGAATATTGACGGAATTATGCAATCCGTCCCACGCCTCTATCGAATTGGTTAGTGAAATTCTTCAGGAGTGGAAAGACGAAGTTATAAATGACGCCTAACCCATCATTCCACCGGACCGCCTCCGGCGGCCGGTGAATTCAAACGTTATACCTCACACCCCGAATCTTGGCTTTACTACCCAGAGTAGTGAATGGTAAAATAGGTAAAACATGGTACAAAGACAAATCGAATGATTGAAAAACACCCTATTTCCGAGGTATTTAGCACCAATGAGCATATTGTCATTGCAGAAAGCGATGCATTGGAGGCATTAAGAAAACTTCCTGAATCATCATTCAAACTGGCCGTTTCTTCACCACCATATAATATTGGGAAAGAGTACGAAAAACAAATTGAGCTGCAACATTATCTTGACTGGCAATCAGAAATTCTGAAGGAGCTTGCACGGGTCGTATCAGATGACGGAAGCATCGTTTGGCAAGTTGGTAACTTCATTGATGATGGAGAGGTTTTTCCGCTTGATATTTATTTCTACCCAATCGTCAAGTCTCTTGGCCTTCAACTAAGAAATAGAATTGTTTGGCACTTCGACCACGGGCTGCACGCAACCAAGAGATTTTCTGGTCGCTATGAGGTTCTGTTGTGGTTCACCAAATCGAAAGATTACACTTTTAATCTCGACTCTGTTCGAGTTCCATCGAAATATCCTGGAAAGCTACACTACAAGGGTGACAAAAAAGGGCAACCAAGCGGCAATCCGCTTGGTAAAAACCCATCTGATTATTGGAAAATAATTACTCAAGAGTGGGACAACGGGATAATTGAAATTCCAAATGTTAAATCCAATCACCCTGAGAAAACTTCGCATCCATGTCAGTTTCCAATTGAGCTAATTGAGCGGTGCGTCCTCGCTCTTACAAATGAGAATGATTGGGTTATCGATCCGTTTGGTGGCGTTGGCTCAAGCTTGATTGCAGCCATAAAAAATGGTCGTCGCGGAATGGTAATTGACCGGGACCCACAATATATTTCTATTGCAAAGAAAAGAATTTCTTTATTTCAAGATGGCATGCTAAAAATAAGACCTCTTGGAAAGCCAGTTCACAAACCAACTGGAAAAGAAAAAGTCGCGCAAATACCATCCCAGTGGCTCAATAAAAAACAGGAGAAATTGCTTTGAAAATCGTAGCTACATATGACTTTAATGGCGGAAGGTCGGCAGTGCAGCAGAAGTACGCAGCAGAATTCGCACAGATTCAATCTGTAATAAGTGCGATTGACGCAAGTCTCTACAAGACAAAAGAAAGTACAGAAAAAACCATGATGGGAAAAATGCTATTCTCGCCAATGGAATTAAATAAGGCATTCAAACGTGAGTTTGCTAAAACCGAGAACGGTAGCTGGTCAAATCACAAGGTGTTGTGTGATTACTCTTATGGAGAATATACGGAAGACTACATAAAATCGAAAAATACAAGAGGTCAACCGTTTAGAGATATGGATTTCGTAAAGCCCAATACAAAACTTGGTATTGAGGTTCAGTTTGGTAAGTATGCTTTTATGGTTTACAATGTCTGCGCCAAGATGACCATATTTAGCAAAATGGGTGTAATCGATACAGGCATAGAAATCGTACCTGTGAAAAACTTTGCTGATGAAATGAGTACGGGGGTTTCGTATTTTGAACAGTTCGCTTGGGATTTGGAACACAGGGGTACTTCAAACATAGATGTTCCTGTACTGATACTTGGAATTGATGCTTGAAATTAAAAGGCATAACAATTCGCTCAAGCCGACCCGTAGGGCGGCTTAGCTGACTTCGTTAGCATTGGCCCACGGCAGTGCCTATTCCAAGCTCGTCAAAATCTGTTTTTTGTTACCGCTGGTGTTTTCAAAGTAGGCTTTGCCTTTGGTTTTTTGGCCCGGTGTTCCTGGTTTCATGGCGGCACTGGTGCAGGCTCATTTTTCCGGCTATGCTGCTGGTTTTGGGTGGCTGGTGTGTGGGCTTAGGTTCTAACTCGGCGCTCAAGCGGACAACTTCCAGTTGCCGCTTACCTTGGTTCGTTAGACCTTACAAAAAGAGACCTCATGTCATTACAGGGAAAAACAGACGATGAAATCCGCGCGATGCATGATGCGCTGATTCAAAAAGTCAAGGATTTAGGTGGAAGTGCTGGCAACAATAA
>NZ_JBHSHJ010000021.1:0-5771 GCF_042652905.1 Giesbergeria sinuosa
ATGTAGAATTCGAGGCTTCGCTACTAAGCAATGTTTGATACCAAGCGTGCTAAGTAAGCGGCAAGGATTTCAAGGTGGCGGGAATTAAAAACCCCATGCTTTGACAGGAGATAAAAACTTCTGATATAATTCAAGGCTTCGCTGATCGCAGCGAGCTAGAGAAAAAGATTTCGATCTGTTTCTCAGGAACCTTAAAAATATACAGCCGATAAGCGTGGGCGTTTGAATGTGAGATTGCCAAGTTCTTTAGAACTAGTGCTTGCACTACAAACGCTCATGAAGAAGTGAAGTTCACTTCAATTTCTAAATGAGTAAAACTCGAAAGAGTATAAGTTTAAACAAGATCGAACTGTAGAGTTTGATCCTGGCTCAGATTGAACGCTGGCGGCATGCCTTACACATGCAAGTCGAACGGTAACAGGTCTTCGGATGCTGACGAGTGGCGAACGGGTGAGTAATACATCGGAACGTGCCCAATCGTGGGGGATAACACATCGAAAGATGTGCTAATACCGCATAAGATCTACGGATGAAAGCGGGGGATCGCAAGACCTCGCGCGAATGGAGCGGCCGATGGCAGATTAGGTAGTTGGTGGGGTAAAGGCCCACCAAGCCGACGATCTGTAGCTGGTCTGAGAGGACGACCAGCCACACTGGGACTGAGACACGGCCCAGACTCCTACGGGAGGCAGCAGTGGGGAATTTTGGACAATGGGCGCAAGCCTGATCCAGCAATGCCGCGTGCAGGATGAAGGCCTTCGGGTTGTAAACTGCTTTTGTACGGAGCGAAAAGGTCTTTTCTAATACAGAAGGCCCATGACGGTACCGTAAGAATAAGCACCGGCTAACTACGTGCCAGCAGCCGCGGTAATACGTAGGGTGCAAGCGTTAATCGGAATTACTGGGCGTAAAGCGTGCGCAGGCGGTGTTGTAAGACAGAGGTGAAATCCCCGGGCTCAACCTGGGAACTGCCTTTGTGACTGCAACGCTAGAGTACGGCAGAGGGGGATGGAATTCCGCGTGTAGCAGTGAAATGCGTAGATATGCGGAGGAACACCGATGGCGAAGGCAATCCCCTGGGCCTGTACTGACGCTCATGCACGAAAGCGTGGGGAGCAAACAGGATTAGATACCCTGGTAGTCCACGCCCTAAACGATGTCAACTGGTTGTTGGGTCTTCACTGACTCAGTAACGAAGCTAACGCGTGAAGTTGACCGCCTGGGGAGTACGGCCGCAAGGTTAAAACTCAAAGGAATTGACGGGGACCCGCACAAGCGGTGGATGATGTGGTTTAATTCGATGCAACGCGAAAAACCTTACCCACCTTTGACATGGCAGAAATCCTTTAGAGATAGAGGAGTGCTCGAAAGAGAATCTGCACACAGGTGCTGCATGGCTGTCGTCAGCTCGTGTCGTGAGATGTTGGGTTAAGTCCCGCAACGAGCGCAACCCTTGCCATTAGTTGCTACATTCAGTTGGGCACTCTAATGGGACTGCCGGTGACAAACCGGAGGAAGGTGGGGATGACGTCAAGTCCTCATGGCCCTTATAGGTGGGGCTACACACGTCATACAATGGCTGGTACAAAGGGTTGCCAACCCGCGAGGGGGAGCTAATCCCATAAAGCCAGTCGTAGTCCGGATCGCAGTCTGCAACTCGACTGCGTGAAGTCGGAATCGCTAGTAATCGTGGATCAGAATGTCACGGTGAATACGTTCCCGGGTCTTGTACACACCGCCCGTCACACCATGGGAGCGGGTTCTGCCAGAAGTAGGTAGCCTAACCGTAAGGAGGGCGCTTACCACGGCAGGGTTCGTGACTGGGGTGAAGTCGTAACAAGGTAGCCGTATCGGAAGGTGCGGCTGGATCACCTCCTTTCTGGAAAACTGCAATCTCGTTTGAATGCCCACACTTATCGGTTGTTGGAAAAAGTCGTTGTAGAGCCATAGCAAGGGTAGCAATACGCTGGCATTGAATCTTACAAAGGCCGACTTGGGTCTGTAGCTCAGTTGGTTAGAGCACTGTGTTGATAACGCAGGGGTCGTTGGTTCGAGACCAACCAGACCCACCAAGTGTTACAGGCCTGGGAATACGACACGACAATGCGATTTCCTAGGGGGATTAGCTCAGCTGGGAGAGCACCTGCTTTGCAAGCAGGGGGTCGTCGGTTCGATCCCGTCATCCTCCACCAACAAGATTCTTATCTTCTTGTGTTTGTGTTTTTTATTTCTAAGTTCTGGTTCATGCTAGAATGCTAGATTCCGTTCAACACCAAAGCGGCCTTGCAAAAGGCCTCTTCGTTGTTGATCGATATTGTTCGATCAATCGGCTGTTCTTTAAAAATTCATAGAGTCGAATCAGCGTTGCTGGCGGAAAGCAGGAAACTGCACCGTGCCGTCAGCAACATGAAATTTGATTGCGTCAAAACGAATATTTCTTTGCCGAAAGGCATTGAGTATTTAAGTAATGACGAACAGTTCTCAAAGAGTAGCAATACTTAACGAAACGTTCGCGTTACGGCATAACGCGCGAGGTGAAAGACCTCGCAAGTCCTTGAAAATTTTTGATGGCGATGTCTTGAAAAAGACGTCAAAGTTATAGGGTCAAGTGACTAAGAGCATGTGGTGGATGCCTTGGCGATGATAGGCGACGAAAGACGTGAAAGCCTGCGATAAGCTTCGGGGAGCTGGCAAATAAGCTTTGATCCGGAGATTTCTGAATGGGGAAACCCACCCTTCGGGGTATCAATGTCTGAATACATAGGACATTGAAGCGAACCGGGTGAACTGAAACATCTCAGTAGCTCGAGGAAAAGACATCAACCGAGATTCCGAAAGTAGTGGCGAGCGAAATCGGAGAAGCCTTGCAGTGATAGCACAAAGATTAACAAAACGGATTGGAAACTCCGGCCATAGTGGGTGATAGCCCCGTATGTGAAAATCTTCGTGTGGTACTAGGCTGCAGACAAGTAGGGCGGGGCACGAGAAACCCTGTCTGAATATGGGGGGACCATCCTCCAAGGCTAAATACTCATCATCGACCGATAGTGAACCAGTACCGTGAGGGAAAGGCGAAAAGAACCCCGGGAGGGGAGTGAAATAGATCCTGAAACCGCATGCTTACAAAAAGTAGGAGCCCGCAAGGGTGACTGCGTACCTTTTGTATAATGGGTCAGCGACTTACATTCAGTGGCAAGGTTAACCGAATAGGGAAGCCGTAGAGAAATCGAGTCCGAATAGGGCGTATCAGTCGCTGGGTGTAGACCCGAAACCAAGTGATCTACCCATGGCCAGGATGAAGGTGCCGTAACAGGTACTGGAGGTCCGAACCCACTAGTGTTGCAAAACTAGGGGATGAGCTGTGGATAGGGGCGAAAGGCTAAACAAACTTGGAAATAGCTGGTTCTCTCCGAAAACTATTTAGGTAGTGCCTCAAGTATTACCTTCGGGGGTAGAGCACTGTTTAGGCTAGGGGGTCATGGCGACTTACCAAACCTATGCAAACTCCGAATACCGAAGAGTACAGCTTGGGAGACAGAGCACCGGGTGCTAACGTCCGGACTCAAGAGGGAAACAACCCAGACCGCCAGCTAAGGTCCCTAAAATTGGCTAAGTGGGAAACGAAGTGGGAAGGCTAAAACAGTCAGGATGTTGGCTTAGAAGCAGCCATCATTTAAAGAAAGCGTAATAGCTCACTGATCGAGTCGTCCTGCGCGGAAGATGTAACGGGGCTAAGCCAGTTACCGAAGCTGCGGATGCACAGTTTACTGTGCGTGGTAGGAGAGCGTTCTGTAAGCCTGTGAAGGTGTCTGGTAACGGATGCTGGAGGTATCAGAAGTGCGAATGCTGACATGAGTAGCGTTAAAGGGGGTGAAAAGCCCCCTCGCCGTAAGCGCAAGGTTTTCTACGCAACGTTCATCGGCGTAGAGTGAGTCGGCCCCTAAGGCGAGGCAGAGATGCGTAGCTGATGGGAAACAGGTCAATATTCCTGTACCGATGTGTAGTGCGATGTGGGGACGGAGAAGGTTAGCTCAGCCAACTGTTGGATATGTTGGTTCAAGCCTGTAGTCGTGCCCGGTAGGCAAATCCGCCGGGCTTAGATGAGGGGTGATAACGAGTCTGCTTGCAGACGAAGTGAGTGATACCCTGCTTCCAGGAAAAGCCACTAAGCTTCAGCTACACACGACCGTACCGCAAACCGACACTGGTGCGCGAGATGAGTATTCTAAGGCGCTTGAGAGAACTGCGGAGAAGGAACTCGGCAAATTGATACCGTAACTTCGGGAGAAGGTATGCCCCAAGTAGGTGAAGCTGTACAAGCCTAGCCCAACGGGGTTGCAAAAAATCGGTGGCTGCGACTGTTTAATAAAAACACAGCACTCTGCAAACACGAAAGTGGACGTATAGGGTGTGACGCCTGCCCGGTGCTGGAAGATTAAATGATGGGGTGCAAGCTCTTGATTGAAGTCCCAGTAAACGGCGGCCGTAACTATAACGGTCCTAAGGTAGCGAAATTCCTTGTCGGGTAAGTTCCGACCTGCACGAATGGCGTAACGATGGCCACACTGTCTCCTCCGCAGACTCAGCGAAGTTGAAATGTTTGTGATGATGCAATCTCCCCGCGGAAAGACGGAAAGACCCCATGAACCTTTACTGTAGCTTTGTATTGGACTTTGAACGGATCTGTGTAGGATAGGTGGGAGGCTTTGAAGTAAGGTCGCTAGATCTTATGGAGCCAACGTTGAAATACCACCCTGGTGCGTTTGAGGTTCTAACCTAGGTCCATCATCTGGATCGGGAACAGTGCATGGTAGGCAGTTTGACTGGGGCGGTCTCCTCCCAAAGCGTAACGGAGGAGTTCGAAGGTACGCTAGTTACGGTCGGACATCGTGACGATAGTGCAATGGCATAAGCGTGCTTAACTGCGAGACTGACAAGTCGAGCAGATGCGAAAGCAGGACATAGTGATCCGGTGGTTCTGTATGGAAGGGCCATCGCTCAACGGATAAAAGGTACTCTGGGGATAACAGGCTGATACCGCCCAAGAGTTCATATCGACGGCGGTGTTTGGCACCTCGATGTCGGCTCATCTCATCCTGGGGCTGTAGCCGGTCCCAAGGGTATGGCTGTTCGCCATTTAAAGAGGTACGTGAGCTGGGTTTAAAACGTCGTGAGACAGTTTGGTCCCTATCTTCCGTGGGCGCTGCAGATTTGAGGAAGCCTGCTCCTAGTACGAGAGGACCGGAGTGGACACACCTCTGGTGTACCGGTTGTCACGCCAGTGGCATCGCCGGGTAGCTATGTGTGGAAGAGATAACCGCTGAAAGCATCTAAGCGGGAAACTCGTTTCAAGATGAGATCTGCCGGGGCCTTGAGCCCCCTAAAGAGTCGTTCAAGACCAGGACGTTGATAGGCTGGGTGTGCAAGCGCAGTAATGCGTTGAGCTAACCAGTACTAATTGCTCGTGCGGCTTGACCCTATAACTTTGATGTATCAAAACATCAAGGTCTGTTATGCCAAGAACGCAATCAAACCATATAAGCTGATACAGACTCTATGAATTTAGCTGTCCTGCCCACAAGGCAGTGCAGCGCACAGTTTAAGCCTGATGACCATAGCAAGTTGGTCCCACTCCTTCCCATCCCGAACAGGACAGTGAAACGACTTCGCGCCGATGATAGTGCGGGTTCCCGTGTGAAAGTAGGTCATCGTCAGGCTCATTATTCAAGCTACCCCCTCTGATCTCTACGGTCAGAGGGGGTTCGCTTTTT
>NZ_JBHSHJ010000022.1:0-3823 GCF_042652905.1 Giesbergeria sinuosa
TGGCCAAAGAGGACTTCAAAAATACACAGGCGTACCCACTTCCAACGAGATAAAACAGGGGTAACTCGTTCAGTGTCACGAAAGTAGATAATCTTCCAGTAGTTCTGGATGATTGGTCTCTGCGTATTGATGACCTTGAGGTTGCGCTTCTGTTGCAATTAAGACACCTAACGAACTAAGGTAAGCGGCGGCTGGAAGCCGTCCGCTTGAGCACCATGTTAGGCCACTACCCTCCACTACGAAGGCTTAACAACTCTTCAGAGGTTGGTTCAATAACCTGAATGCGCAGAAGACCGGACGTAATCGCTGGTTCAAACTCGCGCTGCAAACGGTCAACGTACGAGCCTGGTGGCCGAGATGTAGACGGATCAGGCACGTTAACTAGCAGCAATGCCAAGTAGACGTTTGCCTTCTTGATTGTTTTGTAGTGATGAATTTTTGTAAGCATCACGTACAGGCGATCCCGAAACATAATTGATGCGTACTGAGTCGGTCGTGTTTCAACGAAAATCTCGGAGTCTGTAGCATTGATGTAGGCATCAAAGATTGGTGTTATATCTGTTATTGGATCAATGCCAGAGAATTGGGTGGACAGTTTTGCATCGCGAATCAAATTAAAAGATTGCAAGTTATTACTTACAACAAAATTTCTGATAGCGAGCTCTTCAGCCTTGGCTCTATCAAACTGGCGTTCAACAGCTACTTGGGGTTGTGCAGCCGGTGATGTTTCTTCTTCATTCTTTTTGTCTTCTATCTCTTCCGCCGGTGCTTTCTTGACTGTCAATAAATCAATCATATTTTCTGGAAGGCCGAATATATTAGTGCTTGTTTGCCTCTGCGAAACACTGTTTGATATTGAGATAAGCTGCCCCCTGAGCTCAGTATTTTCTTTCTTGAGCTCAGTTGTTTGCGCCTCCTTCTCTTTGATGGTACGAGACATTGTGACGAGCTTACCAACAGAAAAGTTGTCGAAGAGCTCACTTAATACAAGCACCAGAATAAAGGCCAAGAGTACGAGGAGGCCCGCCGATATTTCTGCCTTGGGATCGATGTAGAAGTAGCGATAGACCACGAGTGTGGCGAGAAACCCGCAAAACGCCACAATCAGTAGCCGAACGAACCAGTTGTTGCGGGAGTTCGAAGTTTCCATATGAATGATGAGCTCCAATTGTGGTGGCCTAACGAATAAGCTAAGCCGACCGCCGAAGGCGGGTCGGCTTGAGCGTGTGGTTAGGCATTTTTATTTCCTCGTCCAACTTCAAAATCCATTCCATAGTGGCATCGGTATTTAATCGAAATTTGAATTTCTTTTGCAAGTTTTTTCAAAATCTCTCTGCCCTTCATGAAAGTTAGGTCATCCTTTGGTATTTGTGTTTTAAAAAGAATCTTTTCCTGCCCCTTATCTAAAGCTTCTCCCTCTTCTAAATACCGAGCTTCTGTGATGGATCTTCCCTTGGCGTGCGTGGAGTTGTTTACAAGTTTTAAGAATTCAATAAAAACTGAATCTGAGTCTTCAATTTTTGTATTGCCTAAATTTACGGAGTATCTGGAAATAATAGCAGGGCCGAGGCCTACATTTTTTAGAGACAACGTGTAAATTAAAAAATCTTCTTTGATAGTGCCATCTAGATAACTCTCGATAACTAGTTGTGGTTTTACCTGTAATTTATTGTGCCGACGAACTGCGTACGAGTGATGAACTGTCGTTACGAGAGAAAGAACTGCAACGAACAAAGACACCGTAACGCCTATAGATAGCTGCCATCCGAATTCCCATGAATGCCCTAGGGCAAAGCCAAAAATAAAAACAAAAACGGCAGAAAGAATCGCTGGAGCAATGAACGTCGACATTTGGTTATAAGACTAACGCCTGAGTTAAGCCGCGCCGCGAAGCGGTGTCGGCTTGAATGAATTGTTAGGAGCCATCGCCGCAAGATGCCGCTCCCGCAATAACAGAAACAGCGGCAATGCTAATGAAGGGCCGACCATAAGACAAGATAACGGTAGCCATAAGTGACGCATTGCAAGCTTGCGTCCTTCAGCAACTAAGAACACAGCGACAACGATACCTGAAATCAGAACATCAGCCCAAGCGAACGAGGCAATTTGACTTGATGTAGCCTGCTGCAATAGGAGAGGGACATTGAGGCCATGTGCAGAAAGCCACGGGACGAACTGCGAGAGGGGCAATGCCGCGCCAGCAATACAAAGAAGGACGTAGAAAATCTGCACGTTTTTTCCTGCGAAGCCTAACGAACTAAGGTAAGCGGCAGCTGGAGGCTGTCCGCTTGAGCGCAAAGTTAGAACCAACGCCCACACAGCAACTACCCAAAGCCAGCAGCATAACTGGGAAGACGAACCTAGACCAGCGCCTATACGAAACCAAATAATACTGACCGGCCAATCAAAAGTAAAACCTACTTTGAAATTACTGACGACAGAAGAAACAAACTTTTACAGCATTGAATTGAGCACTGCTGTGAGCCACGGCTAACGAACCAAGGTAAGCGGCAGATAGGAGCTATCCGCTTGAGCGCCGGGTTAGCCATCAATCTTTGCGCTTCTGCTCCGCTTCCTTCAACGCCTTGAGCCTCGCTGGTGCTTCTGCGATCAGGGTTTGAAAGGCTTGCTTTCTGTCTTCGAGGCTCCCCCAACTAGAGGTGTGGGGGACGTAAGAAAGTGCTCGAAAAAGGAAGTACATGGCAATAAGAAAACCGACAGAGGAAAAGACTTCAATAGCATTTCCAAGCGCGAGAGACAGCGCGGAAACGATGCCTGCCTTTAAGAGATAGTGAAGTGCGGCATACATGCAGATAAAGCGCGAATCGTGTGCCAATGGGCCTTCCGCCTCATGTGCCATGAGCGCCCAGGTGCTCCCAGCCTTGTAATCCGTGGATAACCGTGAAGCAATTCGTTTTACGATTCGTTGGCCAAGCTCGAGCACGGCCCAGAACAAGGCAGAACCGAGCGCACCCTGAACTATGACTGGCCAATCAGTAATGGTCTTGATGATGTCCATATAAATTTTGTTTTTATGTCGTTGTTCGAGTTATGGCTAATTCGCGAAGGCTAACGAACCAAGGTAAGCGGCAGCTGGAAGCTGTCCGCTTGAGCGCCGAGTTAGAACCCAAGCCCACGCACCAGCCACCCAAAGCCAGCAGCATACCCGGAAAAACGAACCTGTACCAGCGCCTATACGAAACCAGATAATACTGACCGGCCAATCAAAAACAAAACATACTTTTGAACGCCAGTGACAGAGAAACTCAGATTTTGACAGCCTTGGAATAAGCACCGGCGTGGGCGAACGCTAACGCCTGAGTTAAGCCGCGCTGCGAAGCGGTGTCGGCTTGAATGAATTGTTAGGAGCCATCGCCGCAAAATGCCGCTCCCGCAATAACAGAAACAGCGGCAATGCTAATGAAGGGCCGACAATAAGACAAGATAACGGTAGCCATAAGCGACGCATTGCAAGCTTGCGTCCTTCAGCAACTAAGAACACAGCGACAACGATACCTGAAATCAGAACATCAGCCCAAGCAAACGAGGCAATTTGACTTGATGTAGCCTGCTGCAATAGGAGAGGGACATTGAGGCCATGTGCAGAAAGCCACGGGACGAACTGCGAGAGGGGCAATGCCGCGCCAGCAATACAAAGAAGGACGTAGAAAATCTGCATGTTTTTTCCTGCGAAGCCTAACGAACCAAGGTAAGCGGCGGCTGGAAGCTGTCCGCTTGAGCGCCGAGTTAGAACCCAAGCCCACACACCAGCCACCCAAAGCCAGCAGCATAGTCGGAAAAACGAACCTGTGCCAGTGCCGCC
>NZ_JBHSHJ010000023.1:0-3264 GCF_042652905.1 Giesbergeria sinuosa
CGCAATTACGCGCACAACGCTAGTGAGGCCCGTCAGTCTAGTGCCGAGATTTTCGATTAGTTGCAAGGCTTCTTTCAGTTCATGTTTTAATTGATGATTTTCATCTGAATTCATAGATATTCCTAACGAACTAAGGTAAGCGGCAGCTGGAAGCTGTCCGCTTGAGCGCCGGGTTAGCTATTTGTTGTTGGCACTGTTCTCAGTTTGTACAGCTTTCTCAGTGTCACTCTGCTTCTCTAGCTCTTCAGGCATTTTTTCAATTACCCCCTCGACTAATTTTAGTTCTTTATCAATGCGGCGAGATTGCTTTCGGAGTTCTGTAATTTCTGGCTTTTTCTTTGCCAAATCTAAAATATATTTATCAAGATCAGGCTTGTATCGAAACCAAACAATATTGGCTGTTTCTACTGAATCCTCAAAGGTATTGTACATGGCAATTTTTCCGGCCAACCGTTCTCCGTTATGCACGGCCTTCAACGTGATTGACCCCCTGTCAGTCTTGGTTAAATCTGCTGACTCATACGTAAGCGGAAGAAGCATATTTCTAAAGCTGCCAGAGACTTGATATTTTTCTCCCGAATCATTCCCGGAGCTACAAATAATTGTCCCAGTAATTGCGTGCCCGCGTCGTTGAAGGGTAATTACTTCTTGCCGAACGTCTGACGAGCTTGGATACAAGCTATACCAACTACCTTCAATTCTGACATCCTTATAAATACGCTCCTCAAACCAAGGAATAATGAGCGCACTCCATGCGGATCGGAAAACAAAAACGAGTATCGTTGCAAGCAAGCCAGAAATCAGACCGGCAATAATATTTTCAGCCAAAGTGGCCCTCCCTTTTTTATGGCTAACGCCCCAGTTAACCGGCAGCAACGTGCGCAGCACGTTGATGTCCGGTTGAACGCCGAGTTAGGCGCGGCGCAGGTGATAAGGCGGATGAGAACACGTCAGAATGCCGATGGATATTGATGTTTGGCTTATGCATGACTGACTCCCTGTGCCTTTGCATGCCGTTGAAAACCGTTTGCGGAGATTCTGCCACGCATGCGCTGACTTGCGATGAGAGGATTCTCTTGGCGGCAGCCGCAGGACTGGCCGCGCTCATTGTGCCGATGATGATGAGCAGAACTTCTGGCCACGAGCCAATGCAAGAGATTTGATGGCGAAGCACTGCATTGCGCTGGCCGCCGAAGGACGGACGGCCAACCAGCCGGTGCAGTGGATTTCTGTTCATTCGCGTAGCACCTTGGCTCGCTGACTGCCAGTATGGACAGGCAGCCAACTCGGTGAGGCGATGAAGCAGACGTGCGATGAACATTGGCTTCTCGACCATGCTTGACCAAATGATGGCGGTACGCATTGGTCAAAAAGAGAGGCCTAACGAACCAAGGTAAGCGGCAGCTGGAAGCTGTCCGCTTGAGCGCCGAGTTAGAACCCAAGCCCACGCACCAGCCACCCAAAGCCAGCAGCATAGCTGTAAAAACGAACCTGCACCAGCGCCAATACGAAACCAAAGAACACTGACCGACAAGCCGAAAGCAAAATCTACTTTTGAACGCCAGCGACAGAAAAACTCGGATTTTTCCAGTCTTGGAATAAGCACCGGCGTGGGCGAAATACTAACGAATAAGGTAAGCGGCAGCTAGAAGCTGTCCGCTTGAGCGAAGGGTTAGATTTCTAGTAGCGTTTAATGCGCTTAACGATGTTTTTGTCGTGCTCTTTGATTTTTTCAAGTGAATCAAATAGCAGAGGCTCCGAAGAAACTAGGCCGTTCGTAACTACATGACAATGAATAGCTGCCTTTTTCCCATTCCGCTCTACATAGGCATGAGCAATAATGTGACCGTTAAGCAGGTCTTCCTCAACAGCCTTCGTATTGTTTTTGTCGATTAACGTTCGAATCACCACTACTAAATCAATATCTTTAAAGTAAATAACATCCCTGTACTCCAACATTTTTCCATCGTAGATAGAAAACACTGAAAAAAATTTGTCGAGATACTGAGCTATTGGGCGCTTAACTGTCCGGTCGTAAATTTCATCGAATACCTTTTTTCCAAAACAGGTTCCAATGAACAAAACGAATGTTCCAGCAATATCTAAGCCACCGAATGCGGTAGGTTGGTGTCGCTCCTTAAGTGCAGGCACTGATTCAAATAGTTGCGGTGCATACTCCCAACCATGACTCTCAAAGAAGGGCTCCATAACTTCTTCTTGCGCGTCTGCGGCTGCGCGCATGAATTGCGCATTTCCTTCGATACCAAAATTGTAGTGAGCTATATTCATGGGTAGGAAAGGTAGATGAATGAGAAATCTAACGAACCAAGGTAAGCGGCGGCTGGAAGCTGTCCGCTTGAGCGCCGAGTTAGGCCAATTTCTATATTGGCTCTGCATATCATGTATCAATTCGAGGCTATGACTTTACTCTGGTTGTGCTTGCTGGTAAGTTATTGTTTGATTTTTCTTCCGTGCAGGTCGTCTTGAATATCTTGCCAAGCTTGCTCCAGAACCCCATTTGCTACATCAACTAAGCTATTGCTTAGTGCCTCTAGATGATTGATGTCGCTGCTTCTTGTGGCTAATATCATGTCTTCCGTGATTTTTGATATGGATTTGGAATATCCCTTTTTCCGGTCTAGCATCAGTTCAATTTTGGCGTGAGTGTCAATTAGCTGACCGAACAGCTCGGTGGATTCTGAGCTGTTCAGGTAATCCGGATTTCCGCCTACTTCATAGCGAACAGTTGCCGCAAGTGAAATAAACTTGGCTATGAGTGTACGTAGTTCTTTTTGCCAGTCATGTCTAAATCCTGCCTTTGATGCACGTATTTGATTTCGTTGGCTAATGTAGGTCATGATGCCAACGGCGATCGCGACGGATGATGTTGCAATAACTGCTGGCCAATCTGTGGATGTGTCTACTGAAAGACGAACGGGCTGAGGCTGGATGGTTATTGATTGGCTTGCCTCGGGGCTGCCTTTTTGATTGGGAACATTGATTGTTATTATGTTTTCATTGTTGTTTCGTTCTGGGCAGTTTGTGCGATCCTGATTTTCCGGCTTGGGGCATGCTTCACTCATTTGGTGGTTTCCTCTCGTTTTTAGTGCTAAGCATTTGTTTTGTGTGCAAGAGACCTAACGAACTAAGGTAAGCGGCAGCTGAAAGCTGTCCGCTTGAGCGCCAAGTTAGAACCCACGCCCACACAGCAGCCACCCAAAGCCAGCAGCATAGCGGGAAAAACGAACCTGCACCAGTGCCAAT
>NZ_JBHSHJ010000024.1:0-2782 GCF_042652905.1 Giesbergeria sinuosa
CCAATACGAAACCAAAGAATACTGACTGGTAAGCGAAAAAAACCTATTTTCTTAATACCAGCAACAGCAAAACCAGAATTTTGACAGCCTTGGAATAAGCACGGCTGTGGACAAAACGCTAACGAACCTAGGTAAGCGGCAGCTGAAAGCTGTCCGCTTGAGCGCCGAGTTAGAACCCAAGCCCACACACCAGCCACCCAAGGCCAGCAGCATAACCGGAAAAGCGAACCTAGACCAGCGCCACTACGAAACCAAAGAGCACTGACTGGCAAGCCCAAAGCAAAACCTACTTTTGAATGCCAGCGACAGAAAAACTCGGATTTTGACAGCCTTGGAATAAGCACCGGCGTGGGCGAAATGCTAACGAACTAAGGTAAGCGGCAGCTGGAGGCTGTCCGCTTGAGCGACCAGTTAGAACCAAAGCCTACACAGCAGCCACCCAAAGCCAGCAGCATAGCCGGAAAAACGAACTTGCACCAGCGCCAATACGAAACCAAAGCATGCTGACCCCGGCAAGCCAAAAGCAGAATTTACTTTTGAACAGTGGCGATAACCAAACCTGGTTTTTTACGCACTTGGAAAAAACAACACCGTGGGCCAAGGCTAACGAACCAAGGTAAGCGGCGGCTGAAAGCTGTCCGCTTGAGCGCCAAGTTAGAACCTAGGCCCACACAGCAGTCACCCAAAGCCAGCAGCATAGCTGGAAAAACGAACCAACGCCAGTGCCAATACGAAAACAAGAACAGCTGGCGCAAACACCAAAGACAAGAGCTGCTTTTTGGGTAAAAACAAAACCGAATTTTGAAAGCTTTGGAATAAGTACCGGCGTGGGCGAAATGCTAACGACGAAGGTCAGCGGATTGTTAGGTGAAATGCCCCTATGTTGTTGTTGCATTTCAACATTGAAACTAGGCTGCCTGTGTGGAATTTTTTAATTTGAGTAACAGGATTATTTATTTTCAGTTGAGGCTATTCGCCGACAGCCGTACCGATGAGTTGAAGGAACGTACCTACACAGGCAAGTGTTAGCCCACACCGGAAAAGGAGGCCCGTTCGCTGGAGCTTTTCACTAAGCGATGCGGTTTCTAGTTCCTGGGTGGATGGTTCGTACTTTAAGCCCCGTTTTGCAGCTTCATATTGTTCAACAAACACTGTGTCTCGCACGTTGTTGGAGGCTTCGTTAAGGCGGAGAGCAAGGAGATCAATTCGTGTTAATACAAGAAGGCCGAGCAACTGTAAGCCAATGCCTGCGAGATTAATGATTTTTGTGTTTGTCATGGTCGCCGGATGAAATTGGAACAAGCCTAACGAAATAAGGTAAGCGGCAGCTGGAAGCTGTCCGCTTGAGCGCCAAGTTAGAACCCAAGCCCACGCACCAGTCGCCCCCAAAGCCAGCAGCATAGCCGGAAAAACGAACCTGTACCAGTGCCACCACGAAACCAAGAACACCAAGCCAAAAAACCAAAGATAAAAATTACTTTGGAAACACTGGCAAAAGTAAAACTTGGTTTTTAACGAGCATGGAATAAGCACAGCCGTGGGCAAATGCTAACGAACTAAGGTAAGCGGCAGCTGAAAGCTGTCCGCTTGAGCGCCGAGTTAGAACCCAAGCCCACACACCAGCGCCACCCAAAGCCAGCAGCATAGCTGGAAAAAGAACTTGCACCAGTGCCAATACGAAACCGAAGAATACCGACTCCGGCAAGCCAAAAGCAGAATTTACTTTTGAACAGTGGCGATAACCAAACCCGGTTTTTTACGCGCTTGGAAAAAACAACGTCGTGGGCTGATGCTAACGAACCAAGGTAAGCGGCGGCTGGAAGCTGTCCGCTTGAGCGCCAAGTTAGAACCCCAAGCCACGCACTAGCCACCCAAAGCTAGCAGCATAACCGGAAAAATGAGCCTGCACCAGTGCCACCAGGCCAAAAAACCAAAGATAAAACTTACTTTGGAAACACTAGCAAAAGTAAAATTTGGTTTTTAACGAACGTGGAATAAAAACCACCGTGGGCTAATGCTAACGAACCAAGGTAAGCGGCGGCTGGAAGCTGTCCGCTTGAGCGCCGAGTTAGAACGCAAGCCCACGCACCAGCGACAACAATTTTTTGGACTCAACGTACCATTCTTGTATCTTGAGGGTCAGATGCACGGCGAGCACGCCAAGTTTGAGTGCTACGGCTCCAAACGACACCGTCAGGAGTTAATTTTTTAAATGCTTCAAGAATACCTTTATTTATTGCCCAGTTCCTTTGCTTGTTTTTATAGACGTGTAGCTCACCAAATTCCGTCCGTATGCCACGCGCGGCAGATGATTGAGACAAACGTTGATGCTTGCTGTATTGCTCAAGCATCCATTCTGCTACTTTCATTTCCTCTTCAGTCGAAGCCATAGTTTCGCTCTCTCTTTATTGATCTAACGAACCAAGGTAAGCGGCAGCTGGAAGCTGTCCGCTTGAGCGCCGAGTTAGAACCCAAGCCCACACACCAGCCACTCAAAGCCAACAGCATAACCGGTAAAACGAATCTGTACCAGCGCCAATACGAAACCAAGAAAATACTGACCTGAAAGCTAAAAGCTAAACCTATTTTTGAACACCATCGACAGCAAAACTTGGATTTTGATGGCCTTGAAATAAGCATTGTGGTGGGCCAATGCTAACGAACTAAGGTAAGCGGCAGCTGAAAGCTGTCCGCTTGAGCGCCAAGTTAGAACCCACGCCCACACAGCAGCCACCCAAAGCCAGCAGCATAGCGGGAAAAACGAACCTGCACCAGTGCCAAT
>NZ_JBHSHJ010000025.1:0-179 GCF_042652905.1 Giesbergeria sinuosa
TGATGGGTTTGGGGGTGTCGCCGATGGCGATCAACTCGACATATTTGGCGGCCACATTGAGCGGGCCAATCACGGCATCGAGCGTGTCATTGACGCCTTGAACGATCTTGCGGAAATCGCCCTGGTGTTTGCTGGCATCGGCACGGGTGGCCAGTTTGCCCTCTACCGCTGCTTTGGAC
>NZ_JBHSHJ010000025.1:276-2621 GCF_042652905.1 Giesbergeria sinuosa
TCATCGACATATTTGGCCGCCACATTGAGCGGGCCAATCACGGCATCGAGCGTGTCATTGACGCCTTGAACGATCTTGCGGAAATCGCCCTGGTGTTTGCTGGCATCGGCACGGGTGGCCAGTTTGCCCTCTACCGCTGCTTTGGACAAAATACCGGCATCGACCACCAGCGCATTGACCGCATCAATACAGGTATTGAGGTTGTTCTTTAGGGTATTGAAGTCCCCATTGTAGGTGTCGGTGATTTTGGCCGGAATGGCACCGCGCGAAATATCATCGACATATTTGGCCGCCACATTGAGCGGGCCAATCACGGCATCGAGCGTGTCATTGACGCCTTGAACGATCTTGCGGAAATCGCCCTGGTGTTTGCTGGCATCGGCACGGGTGGCCAGTTTGCCTTCCACCGCCGCTTTAGAGAGCAAAGTGGCATCGGTCATCATGGTTTGCACTGCCAACTGCATTGCTCCTACAGATTGAGTCAAGGCACCCAGTTCATCTTGGCTGTCATGGTTGAGTTTGAAGTCAAACTTGCCTTCGGCCATACTCTGCGCTGCATCTACCAGTTTGCGAACTGGAGGCACGATTTTTCTGAACAACAGCCAACCCAACAACAAGGACACCACCACCGCCAGGGTTGTGGTCACCAGCAGCAAAGTTTTGAGTGTTTGAGAATAAGCCACACTTTGCGCTACCTGTGTAGCGGTGCGCTTGTCCAGTAAGACAAAAAACTCATCCACAGGAGCCATGATTTTGGCTTTGTACACATGGTATTCTCGACTGTGCAACAACGTTCTGGCCATCTCCAGGTCTGGCGCTTTGGAGATGGTGTAATGGCCTTGGCTATCGGCGTACAGACCTTTGACTGCATTCATCGCCTTGACTTCCGTTTGCACCAACTCATTGGAGTTGGCCGCGGCCTGTGCCAGTTTGGCCAACTCTTCGCTGCTAAAGCCTGCCTGCTGCATCAGGGTTAACAACGGTACGGCGGTTGTAGCAGGACGGGGCGCATTTTGTCCTGCTGCGATGAAATCCCAGTAAATGCGCTGATATTCTTGTGGGCGTGGTTTTTTTCCATCGCGAATATCCAGAATATCATTGTATTGGCGCTCGTATTCTGCTAGACCACCACTAACCACATAAGTACGTGCCAAGCGGGTAAGATCGTCAGAGCTTTGGCGTAATTCATCGGCCAAAAGATACGCTGTATAACGCTCTTCTTGGCGCAAGGATGCCTCTTTCTCCGCTGACGACGACAACATAGAAATAGCGGCAATCATCAGTAAAAAACTGACAATGACGGCAAACGAAAACACAAGGAGTGTGCGGATAGAGACATTTTTCATTGTTTTTCCCTTTGTGGCTGCTGCCACATTCAGGCTATGGCAGCAGACATCGGTTCAGCCGATTCTGCTACGCGGGCCAGAGTGCCCAATTCATCGATCGATAACACCGCATTCACATTAAGTAAAATGACAAAATGACCATTGACCTTGCCCATGCCTTCAATAAATTCAGTGTGAATTTTGCTGCCAAAAGCCGGTGCTGGTTCGATCTCATGGCGTGGTATTTCTAACACTGCATTGACAGCATCTACCACCACTCCCATGTCATAACTCGCATTGGTGGTTTTTACTTCAACAATCACTACACAGGTTTTTTTGCTGACAGGGCTGGGTTTTTTGCCAAAGCGCACGGCCAAGTCCAGCACAGGTAACACAGCCCCCCGCAAATTGATCACACCACGAATGCAATCGGGCATCATCGGCACTTCGGTCAAGCCGTTGTATTCAATGATTTCTTTGATGCACAGAATGCCGATAGCAAAAGGTTCACCATTGAGCAGAAACGTCAGATATTGTTGGTGTTCTTGTGCGCCTGCGCTGCCCAATTTCACCGATTTGGCCGAGGTTTGGACGAGTTGGTTCATGGCGCTGCCTTTCAGAACTTGGTGAACTTGCTTTCGTCTATTTCTGTATCGGTGCTATCCAAACTGCTTGCACTGCCTAAACCAGCCGACTCCAGAAAGGCTTTAGAGGCGGGCATGGCATTACCAGATTTACGTCCATTGGGTTTGGGATACACAGTGCCATTGGCTGTGGCCCGGAGAGTGGGGGCCACAGTGGCCGATTTGCGTACCTGACGACCACTGCCCCTGATCTTGAAAAAGGCCATGGTCTGCTGCAATTGCTCCACTTGGCCACTCATCTCTTCGGCCGTAGCCGCCAACTCCTCCGAGCTGGACGCATTCTGTTGCGTGGTTTGGCTCAACTGGCTGATGGCCGAATTGATTTGCCCCGCCCCAGAAGATTGCTCCTCCGAGGCCGCCGTGATCTCTTGCACCA
>NZ_JBHSHJ010000026.1:0-2298 GCF_042652905.1 Giesbergeria sinuosa
CGCAATTACGCGCACAACGCTAGTGAGGCCCGTCAGTCTAGTGCCGAGATTTTCGATTAGTTGCAAGGCTTCTTTCAGTTCATGTTTTAATTGATGATTTTCATCTGAATTCATAGATATTCCTAACTGTGATTAGACGACAGATCTGCATCGCCTACTTGTCGGGTAAACCTACAGGGCCTAACAGTACCATAGGGATGAGTGCAACATCCATCGGTTAGGCAAACCTAAAAATTTGTGGATTCAGCATCTGTTCACTTCGACTTCTACCACAGCCCGCCTCCAGCGGGCTTTTTTACGTCCCACCCTCACCACCATGCCCACCAAGGAAACACGCAATGCCAGCACTTGATAAAGCTCCATACCTCAAACCATGTCCATTCTGTGGTGGTCAACTTGATTCGCAATGGCAGTGTCCAAACCCGAAAGCCAAGTGCACAACTGAAGACTGCCAAGGCGGAAGGATGCCCGTGCTGTGCCTTGATGCACCGCGAGACATTGAGCGCTGGAATCAAAGAGCTACACAAGAGCTAGGAGCCGGACGATGAACCCATCCCAAGCCACCCCCACCCAGCCCGCCCCTGCCGACTTTTCCTCTCAGAAATTTATGCAACAAAAAGTTACAGAACCAACAGCCACCGCTACTACCGTGGCTACTCAGACACCAGAGTGGGTGTTGGCAGAGAAATTCGAAGAGCTGACTGGCGTGACCCCCATGGCAGTCCACAACCGACGCCGAGCCGGGATCTGGTTGGATGGCCAACATTGCGCAGTGATTGCCCGCCGCCTGTACGTCAACATCAAAGAAGCCGACCAATGGATAAAAAACCAACTCCCCCAACCCCGCCGGGCGTAACCATTCGAGAAAAGGCGACCGTCACGCGCATACAAATCGCCTTCACTTGGAATGGGATGCAGTGCCGTGAACTGCTGCCCCATTGTGCGGTCAATAAAGCCAGTCTCCAGTACGCCAGCAATCTGCGCGCAGAGATCAAGCGAAAAATTGCGGCGGGCACTTTCGTCTATGGTGACTACTTCCCTGAGAGCCCCAAGGCCAAGAAACCAGACCCAAACTCCAACCTGATGCAGGAGCTGCTGACCAAGCAGCTGGAGCTTTACGCTAAGCAGGTGGAGAACGGAAAAATGAGTCCGGCCACTTTTCGGGGCTATAGCAAAAGCATCAATGGTGAACGTATGCGCCAGTGGCATGGCCGCAAGCTCCATGAAGTCACCCCATCTGCCCTTCGCGAATGGATCAGCGACATGGATTGCACCAGCAAAGCCATTCGGAACATGCTGATTCCATTGCGTTCGGTGTTTGAGGATGCGCTCAATGACGGTCTCATCGATGTCAACCCATTTGACCGTATCGCGCTGGCCAAGCTGATTCGCCAAACCAGCCGGGCCAGTGACTACGTGATTTCACCCTTCACCCAAGCCGAACGTGAAATCATCCTGCACGCCTGCCGATTGGACGAGCGGCCAATGTTCCAGTTTTGGTTCAATACGGGTCTGCGACCGGGCGAGCTGCAAGCGCTGGAGTGGCGGCACATTGACT
Source organism: Giesbergeria sinuosa (assembly GCF_042652905.1). NCBI lineage: Bacteria > Pseudomonadati > Pseudomonadota > Betaproteobacteria > Burkholderiales > Comamonadaceae > Giesbergeria > Giesbergeria sinuosa. The sequence goes on from NZ_JBHSHJ010000026.1 coordinate 1,559, forward strand.
GGGACAAGGCCACTGCACGGATTGAGCAAAATCAGGTGGAGGGAGTACTCAAGGCCCCCAAGACGGCAGCAGGCATCCGCACGCTGGATCTGTGCAACCAAGCAATGGACGCCCTACGTGCCCAAAAATCCATCAGTGCCCTGTCTGGGGGGAGAGTCTGGTTGAACCCCAGAACCTTGGAGCCTTGGACCACCGATGCCCAAATCCGCAAAACGGCTTGGCTGCCGATCATGAAGCGGGCTGGCATTGACTATCGCAACCCTTACCAAATCAGGCATACCTACGCTTCTACCCTACTGACCGCTGGGGCGAACCCTTGGTACGTGGCCCAGCAGCTGGGGCATGAGGATGTGGAGATGGTGTTTAGAACCTATGGCAAGTTCATCCGCGAGGACTTCCAAAAGCCCAAGGCCACACTGCGGGCGGTGAACTAGAATGGAGACAAATCACACCGGATTCACACCAATGGCCGTGAACCGGCGTGGCTGCTGGGTTGGGTGCGGGTTCAATTCCCCCCAGCTCCACCAGCTTACAAAAAATCCCGCTAACTAAAATAAGTTAGCGGGATTTTTTATTGCATTCGCAAGAGAGGGAGCTAGTCCAAGGAGCGCCCCTACAGAATATCTATCGTAAAAAAGCGAACCCCCTCTGACCGTAGAGATCAGAGGGGGTAGCTTGAATAATGAGCCTGACGATGACCTACTTTCACACGGGAACCCGCACTATCATCGGCGCGAAGT
>NZ_JBHSHJ010000027.1:0-1691 GCF_042652905.1 Giesbergeria sinuosa
ACCACCACCACGACCCAAACCATTGCCCCTGTCAGTGACAGCCGCGCCGAAGACCCCAACACCCCCAATGGCGCGCTGGCCGATATCCCACTGGTCAAGAACAGTAGCGGTGAACCGCTGCTGCAAGTGAGTCTGCCTGTGGGGGTGGGCTTGATCTCTGAAAGCACCCAAGGCAGTGGCTTGAGCCTACGTGAAAAACTCATCCAGGCCAGCGAGCCACGCATAGATCTGCCCGCCGACTTTATCGAAGTGCTGGATCAAGGCATTGACCAATATGTGCCCGGCGTCATCAACCAAGACCAAGTCACCGTGCGCACCGTCACCATGACGATGGCTCCGGGCAGTACGGCTCCCACACAGCCCATCGTGATTCGAGGCACCACCGGCACCGGCGAGGATGATAGCGCCAACCCCCAACGCGCCGAAGCCTTGGTGATTGACGCCCGCCAGCTTCCGCCCGGCACCGTACTCGATTTGAGTCTGGTCGAGTTTGCCATCGTCATTGGCCCCACCACGGCCATGGGTGGTAGCGGGCGCAACTTTGTTATTGGCGATGGCAGCGCACAATTTTTGGTGCTCGGCGCCGATGACGACGTGCTGCGTGGCGGTGATGGCAACGACACCATTGGCTCCAAAGGCGGCGACGATCAACTCTTTGGCGATGGTGGTAACGACTGGGTGGTCGGTGGCATTGGCAACGACACCTTGCAAGGCGGCGATGGCAACGACCTGCTCCAAGGCGGCCCCAGCGATGCGGGGCAGTGGCGTTTTGCTCTGACACCTGCAGGGCACTTGCAAGTGGACTTCACCCCCAGCAGCACCGAGTTGGCCGACAGCACTAGCTTGCACTTGGTCAACAGCTGGAGCAACGGGCATGGCAGTGGCCTAGTCACTGATGCGCGCTTGGCGTGGATCTATGACAACTACCAATTGGCCCAAGACACCACCTTGCTGGTACACGCACTGGGTGCAGGTTTACCGACGCTGGTAAAAATGGGCACGTTTGCGGGAGGTGACTTTAGCAGTGAGCAACTGGGCAAGATGGCCCATGACTACTGGCTGCAAACCCACCCTGCATTAGCCCAACAGCCCCTACCAGAACAGATCGCAGCAGTGATTGATCAGGTGTGGGGTGCGGGCCAAGCCACGCCTACCCTCACGGCCTTGGGGGTCGACTACCTCAACGCTGGTGGCAGTTGGTCAGCGATCTGGCTGGCTTTGGCACGCCACAGCCGCCACGCCAGCGCGCTGACCGATACCCAAGGCAATCTGCTGCTGGTGGATCAACCGCTCAGTGAAACGGGCTGGTCGTTTGAAGCGGGCAATAACAGCCTACAGGGCGGAGCGGGCAACGATGTACTGGTGGGAGGCAGTGGCAGCGATGTACTTGATGGAGGCGAAGGCACAGATATCGCGGTGTACTTTGGTCGGCCCTCGGATTACGAAGCAGCCCTGACAACCAATACCAGCACCGGGGTAGCTGATGCTCTCATCCGGCACAAGACCACGGGCATCGTAGACGTCATACGCAATATGGAGTTGTTACAGATGGGGGGGGTGTTGTACCAAGTTCCGGTGGGGCTGCCCCAGCCCGCAGAGAATGTGTATGTCGAGCTCAAAGATTATGTGCAACTGGTGCCCACAGCCGCTTTGACAGGCGTGAGTTGGTACACAGGGTCGGTGGATTCGTT
>NZ_JBHSHJ010000028.1:0-1541 GCF_042652905.1 Giesbergeria sinuosa
CTAACGAACCAAGGTAAGCGGCGGCTGGAAGCTGTCCGCTTGAGCGCCGAGTTAGAACCCAAGCCCACACACCAGCCACCCAAAGCCAGCAGCATAGTCGGAAAAACGAACCTGTGCCAGTGCCGCCACGAAACCAAGAACACTAGGCTAGAAAACTAACGGCAAAGCCTACTTCGGAAAAACTGGTGAAAATAAAACTGGATTTTTAATGGGCATGGAATCAGCACCACCGTGGGCGAATGCTAACGAACCAAGGTAAGCGGCGGCTGGAAGCCGTCCGCTTGAGCGATTTGTTAGGCGTTCTTAATTTGATCTGCAATTTGATATCCGTAATGTGTCACTCTAAATATCTCTCCTTTATGACCTACTTCTTCTGCTAAATTTTCTTCTATTAATTGATTTAGGGCAGCTTCCCAACGAGCTTTTTCTCTCGGAGATCTATCAGTTAAAAAATGCCGTCCATTAGCCTGTAGTGTTAAACCTCCTATAAAAGCTAACTTCATAATATTACCTGATACATCATTAGAAGCCTCCAGAAGCAAATCTTTTGCGTCAGGAGATAGTGTAATGATTTTTGGCATTCCGACACCAAAATCTGTAGGTGTGATTTTTCCACCTTCGATTTTTTCAGAACCGACAAATGGCTCGCCGCTCTGAGCTCTTCTAACAAGAGCATCGCTCAATATGCTTTTAAATACTTCAAATGAATCGTAACTAGAAACTAGGCCTTTTTCGTAACACTCCTGCTTAAACTCTACAAGTTTATTGTATTGTTCTTGATCAACTGAGCCCATTTGAACAGGTTGATCAGAGAAGCAAATCATTGCAGGTTTTCCGGCGTTGATATGCTCTCTTATCTCTTCTAAAGTTCCGCTTTCGTGCTTACCAGTGGATGTGCCAATACGAGTCCAAAAAATTCCTACTAAGAAATCCGCATCTTTCAATATTTGCTTATTTATTATGCCTTGTGCTCTATCTCCCATTGAAGGATAAGAGTGAGTTTCCCAGCCAATTGCTTGAAGAATTATTCCCGTATTTTCAGAATAAAGGTCGTTCCATTTTTGTATGACTTCCCGAGCAATCTGTCTTTCTTTTGGGACATCACTAGGGGAAGCCAAAAATATTTTGAACACATTTGCAGGATACATGATTTATTCCTTTTAACGCCTAACGCCACAAATTAACCGGCGCGCGATGCGCGTCCGGGTTGAATGAAAGGTTAGGAGGTTGGTGGTAATGAAAACGGAGTCAATGGCTTTGGTGGTTTCTTCAACAATTGCTGAAATTCAGCGATTGGAGCGAGAGTATTTTGAATTATCTGATCAGAAAGTTGAGTCTCGCCATAAACACCTTCAAGGCGAATCTTTGCCTCTTCCAAAGCCTTTAAGAGATCAGCGCGATTTGGATGTGTGAGCGCAATTACGCGCACAACGCTAGTGAGGCCCGTCAGTCTAGTGCCGAGATTTTCGATTAGTTGCAAGGCTTCTTTCAGTTCATGTTTTAATTGATGATTTTCATCTGAATTCATAGATATTCCTAAC
>NZ_JBHSHJ010000029.1:0-1326 GCF_042652905.1 Giesbergeria sinuosa
CAACCCGGCCTCATCATTTTGGGCAAGCAAGCCATCGACGACGATGCCAACCAAACCGGCCAAATGCTGGCCGCCTTGGCCGGACTGCCCCAGGCCACCTTTGCCAGCAAAGTGGAGCTGGCCGATGGCCAATCCCAGGTCACGCGCGAAGTCGATGGCGGCTTAGAAACCCTGTCTTTGAGCCTGCCCGCTGTGATTACCACCGACCTGCGCCTGAACGAGCCGCGCTACGTCACCCTGCCCAACATCATGAAGGCGAAAAAGAAGCCGCTGGACAACGTCAAACCGGCGGATTTGGGCGTCGATGTGACCCCCCGCCTGAAGACGCTCAAAGTCAGCGAGCCCCCGCAACGTGGCGCGGGTGTCAAGGTGGCCGATGTGGCGGCGCTGGTAGCCAAGCTCCAGACCGAAGCCAAGGTACTGTAAGAAACTGCGACGCATCAAGGATAAAAACATGACGACCCTCGTTATTGCAGAACACGACAACGCCAGCCTCAAGGGCGCTACCCTGAACACCATCACGGCGGCGGTGGCCATAGGTGGCGAGATCCATGTGCTGGTGGCCGGTCACCATGCGGGTGCTGCGGCCCAAGCGGCCAGCCAAATTGCCGGTGTGAGCAAGGTATTGCACGCCGATGGCCCGGCACTGGCCCATGCGTTGGCGGAAAACGTAGCGGCCCAAGTGCTGGCTGTGGCGGGCCACTACAGCCACATTGTGTTTGCGGCCACCGCCAACGGCAAAAACGCGGCCCCACGGGTGGCGGCCTTGTTGGATGTGGCGCAAATCAGCGAAATCAGCAAAGTGGTGTCGGCAGACACCTTTGAGCGGCCGATTTATGCGGGCAATGCGATTGCCACGGTGCAAAGCAGCGACAGCGTGAAGGTGCTCACGGTGCGGGGCACGGGCTTTGATGCGGCAGCGGCCACGGGAGGCAGTGCTGCGGTAGAAAGCATCGCGGCGGTGGCCGATGCGGGCAGCAGCCGCTATGTGGGCAGCGAAATTGCCAAGAGCGACCGGCCTGAGCTGACGGCGGCCAAGATCATCGTTTCGGGGGGCCGGGCGTTGGGCAGTGCCGAGAAGTTCCAAGAAGTCATCACGCCGTTGGCGGACAAGCTGGGAGCGGCGGTGGGTGCGAGCCGTGCGGCGGTGGATGCGGGCTATGCCCCGAATGACTGGCAAGTGGGCCAGACAGGAAAAATTGTGGCGCCCCAGCTGTATATTGCCTGCGGAATCTCGGGGGCGATCCAGCATTTGGCGGGGATGAAGGACAGCAAGGTGATTGTGGCGATCAACAAAGACCCGGAGGCGCCGATTTTTAGCGTGGC
>NZ_JBHSHJ010000030.1:0-1241 GCF_042652905.1 Giesbergeria sinuosa
GTAGCCGCCAACTCCTCCGAGCTGGACGCATTCTGTTGCGTGGTTTGGCTCAACTGGCTGATGGCCGAATTGATTTGCCCCGCCCCAGAAGATTGCTCCTCCGAGGCCGCCGTGATCTCTTGCACCAAGTCCGAGGTCTTCTTGATGCTGGGCACAATCTCATCTAGCAGCTTGCCCGCCTTCTCGGCCAAATCCACGCTAGAGCCCGCCACTTCGCCAATTTCTTGCGCCGCCACTTGGCTGCGCTCCGCCAACTTGCGCACCTCCGCCGCCACCACCGCAAACCCCTTGCCATGCTCGCCTGCCCGTGCGGCCTCAATGGCCGCATTGAGTGCCAGCAAATTGGTCTGGTAGGCAATGTCGTCAATGATGCCAATTTTCTTGGCAATCTGCTTCATCGCCGCCACCGTCGCTGCCACCGATTCTCCCCCCTCGCTGGCTTGCTTGGCCGCTTGGCTGGCCATGCCATCGGTGACCTTGGCGTTTTCCGTGTTTTGGGAGATCGAGGAGGTCATCTGCTCAATCGAAGCACTGGTCTGCTCCACGCTGGCGGCTTGCTCGCTGGACGCTTGCGACAGCGATTGTGCGGTGGCACTGACCTGCTCGGACGCGTTGGACAGCGCCTCGGTGGCCGTGAGCACTTCGGCAATCACACTGGCCATCTTGCTGACCGCGTTGTTGACCATGTTTTTCAGTTCACGCAGGTCACCTTGGTAGTTGCCTTCGACATTGCGTGTCAGGTCGCCTTGGGCCACACCACCGAGCACGGCCATGACTTCGTTGACGGGCACCACCACCGACTCCAGCGTGGCATTGATGCCTTGGATGACCTTGCGGAAATCGCCCAGGTGTTTGGCTGCATCGGCCCGCACGGAGAGTTTGCCCTCCAGAGTGGCCTGCGACAGCATGTTGGCGTCGGCCACCAAGGCTCCCACGGCATGCACCACATCAAGCAAGCTCTTGGCCAAGATGTCGTTGTCTGAGCGCACCTTGACCGATACCGACAAATCCCCTTTGGAGATGGATTGTGCGGCGGCGGCTTGTTGGTTGGTGGCCTCAATGCAGGCATTGAGGTTGTTTTTGAGGGTATTGAAGTCGCCGTTGTAGGAGTCGGTGATGGGTTTGGGGGTGTCGCCGATGGCGATCAACTCGACATATTTGGCGGCCACATTGAGCGGGCCAATCACGGCATCGAGCGTGTCATTGACGCCTTGAACGATCTTGCGGAAATCGCCCTGGTG
>NZ_JBHSHJ010000031.1:0-1165 GCF_042652905.1 Giesbergeria sinuosa
GTTCGTTAGACCTTACAAAAAGAGACCTCATGTCATTACAGGGAAAAACAGACGATGAAATCCGCGCGATGCATGATGCGCTGATTCAAAAAGTCAAGGATTTAGGTGGAAGTGCTGGCAACAATAAACTCATTCGAGAATTGGGCTGGGATGAAGATGACTACTGGATCATCCGTGATCGAGTCGTTGACTTAGGAAGCTTGCGCCGCTACCGAGCAAGGGGCGGCGCTGTTGCCATCGTTCCACCACCTGTGGCTGCCGAAAAAACGGTAGCGAACGAACAAGAAGCGCCGCAGAATTTTGAGTGCCCTCAACCAGTTGAGCCCGCAGAGCGGGATTTGTACGAACCGGTTGCCACTGTTTTGCGAGGTGCTTGGGCGAAGGACAGTCGCTTCAGGCATCACGTGGTTGAAATTACGGCCAGCCAAGGCAGAAGGAATACGGGCGGAACGTGGACGCGCCCTGACATAGTTGTCGCTGCGCTGCGGGTCTTTCCATTTCTGCCCGGCAAGTTTTTTGATCTCATAACCTTCGAAATTAAGCCTTCTTGGGCGTTGAACGTGACAGCGGTATACGAGGCACTTGCCCATCGGCGTGCAGCAACTCAATCATATGTCTGGCTGCACAGCGCTGATATCGACGCTGATGCGGAAGCTATTGATCGCATTACTGAAGAAGCAGAGCGTCATGGGATCGGCTTAATTGTCGCCACAGATCCTAATGATTACAACTCATGGGATATTCGCGTTGATCCATCCCGCGTAGAGCCAGATCCTGAAGTCCTCAATGAATTCATCGCTCTACAAATTAGCGACGGTGCAAAAGATGAACTTGCTGCTTGGGTTCGATAGGTTTTTGCATTTGCGTGCAGTTCTAACTGTCGGTTCAACGCGGACAAAAATGCTGCGCATTTTTACCGGTTAACCTAGGCGTTAGCATTCGCCCACGATGGTGCTGATTCCATGCCCGTTAAAAATCTAGTTTTGTTTTCACCAGTTTTTCCAAAGTAGGCTTTGCCTTTGGTTTTTTCGGTGTCCTATTGGCACTGGTGCAGGTTCGTTTTTCCCGCTATGCTGCTGGCTTTGGGTGGCTGCTGTGTGGGCGTGGGTTCTAACTTGGCGCTCAAGCGGACAGCTTTCAGCTGCCGCTTACCTTAGTTCGTTAG
>NZ_JBHSHJ010000032.1:0-1081 GCF_042652905.1 Giesbergeria sinuosa
AAATGGCAAAAGGTAAGTTTGAACGCACCAAGCCCCACGTCAACGTGGGCACCATCGGTCACGTCGACCACGGCAAGACAACCCTGACAGCGGCCATCGCGACCGTGCTGTCGGCCAAGTTCGGCGGCGAAGCCAAAAAATACGACGAAATCGACGCTGCTCCCGAAGAAAAAGCACGCGGTATTACCATCAACACCGCCCACGTTGAGTACGAAACCGCCAATCGCCACTACGCTCACGTCGATTGCCCCGGCCACGCCGACTACGTGAAGAACATGATTACCGGTGCCGCCCAGATGGACGGCGCTATTTTGGTGTGCTCCGCCGCTGACGGCCCCATGCCCCAAACCCGCGAGCACATCCTGCTGGCTCGCCAAGTGGGCGTGCCTTACATCATCGTCTTCCTGAACAAGTGCGACATGGTCGACGACGAAGAGTTGCTCGAACTGGTCGAAATGGAAGTGCGCGAGTTGTTGGACAAATACAACTTCCCCGGCGACGACACCCCCATCATCCGTGGTTCCGCCAAGCTGGCCCTGGAAGGCGACAAAGGCCCTCTGGGCGAACAAGCCATCGACAAGCTGGCCGAAGCCCTCGACACCTACATCCCCACGCCCGAGCGCGCTGTGGACGGTGCCTTCCTGATGCCCGTGGAAGACGTGTTCTCCATCTCTGGCCGTGGTACCGTGGTGACCGGTCGCGTTGAGCGCGGCATCATCAAGGTCGGCGAAGAAATCGAAATCGTCGGTATCCGCGACACCCAAAAGACTACCTGCACCGGCGTGGAAATGTTCCGCAAGCTGCTCGACCAAGGTCAAGCTGGCGACAACGTCGGTCTGCTGCTGCGCGGCACCAAGCGTGAAGACGTGGAGCGTGGCCAAGTGCTGTGCAAGCCCGGTTCCATCAAGCCCCACACCCACTTCACCGCTGAAGTGTACGTGTTGAGCAAAGACGAAGGCGGCCGCCACACCCCCTTCTTCAACAACTACCGCCCCCAGTTCTACTTCCGTACCACCGACGTGACTGGCGCCATCGAACTGCCCGAAGGCAAAGAAATGGTGATGCCTGGTGACAACGTGTC
>NZ_JBHSHJ010000033.1:0-750 GCF_042652905.1 Giesbergeria sinuosa
ATTGGCGCTGGTGCAGGTTCGTTTTTACAGCTATGCTGCTGGCTTTGGGTGGCTGGTGCGTGGGCTTGGGTTCTAACTCGGCGCTCAAGCGGACAGCTTCCAGCTGCCGCTTACCTTGGTTCGTTAGATGTCAAAAATGCAGGGTTTGGCTGCCAGTTTGGTGGCAACACACCATCCCCATCAATCCATAGCCCGTCTTCATTCTTGGCAATCCACCCCGTTGAGTAGCGCGTCGGTTCGCGTGCGTTTGGGTACATCAATGCGTCGCGCTCATTCACAAATAGGCGTAGTGTTAATCCGCAATCTTCAAATCTAAACGCCATAAATTTCCCTTCAAAGTTCTAACGTTCCGCTCAAGCCGACCCTGCGGGCGGCTTATCTTGGGCGTTAGCATCAACCTACGGTGGTGCTTATTCCAAAGCTGTCAAAATCCGAGTTTTTCTGTCGCTGGCGTTCAAAAGTAGATTTTGCTTTCGGCTTGCTGGTCAGTGTTCTTTGGTTTCGTAGTGGCACTGGTGCAGGTTCGTTTTTCCGGCTATGCTGCTGGCTTTGGGTGGCCGCTGTGTGGGCTTCAGTTCTAACTCGGCGCTCAAGCGGACAGCTTTCAGCTGCCGCTTACCTTAGTTCGTTAGACCTTACAAAAAGAGACCTCATGTCATTACAGGGAAAAACAGACGATGAAATCCGCGCGATGCATGATGCGCTGATTCAAAAAGTCAAGGATTTAGGTGGAAGTGCTGGCAACAATAA
>NZ_JBHSHJ010000034.1:0-618 GCF_042652905.1 Giesbergeria sinuosa
ATACGCAGAGACCAATCATCCAGAACTACTGGAAGATTATCTACTTTCGTGACACTGAACGAGTTACCCCTGTTTTATCTCGTTGGAAGTGGGTACGCCTGTGTATTTTTGAAGTCCTCTTTGGCCAAGAACTACTGGAGAGTTTAGTTACCACGGCATCTGTGAGTGGCTGTCCTGAGGATCCAGACACTGAAAAAATGGGGTAAGCCAGCCCAGCTTGCGCTACATATACCAAGTGGCCTTTTCACCGATTTATTTCGGGATGAATTGGTAGAAGTGCTGTATTTTAAATACTATCTGCAATATCTTTTCATCCGGCCCGTCACAGAAATCTACTGTTTCGATAATGAGACCATAGACCTTACAAGAAATCGGTTCCGTCTCAACAAGGAACTTCTCTATATTGTCATCCCGTTTCGAAGAGTATATTTGGCCACAGCGTTGAGCATAAATATTGTGGTAGACATCCTCGTCTATGTGGGGACATCAAGCTCAGTAGCGGTGGCTTTGACCGCAGCATCTTTGGAAGCATGCAGACGGTTGCTGAAACTTTAGAGATACATCTAACCTATCGCTCAAGCGGACAGCTTACAGCTGCCGCTTACCTTAGTTCGTTAG
>NZ_JBHSHJ010000035.1:0-599 GCF_042652905.1 Giesbergeria sinuosa
CAGGATGTGGCGCAATTGACGACCGGCCAAATCCGGGGGCTGTCGACGCTGCAGTTGAGCTACCTCAGCAGTGACCAGTTGGCGGCCTTGAGCAGTGCGGGCACCAATGCGCTGAGCACCAGTGCGATCCAGAACATGGGCAGCGCGGGGATTGCGGCGCTGAGCAGCGCCCAGGTGCGGGCCTTGACGCCAGCGCAATTGGGGGCCTTGAGCAGCGCGCAGGTGGCGCAGCTGCACAGCGATGCCTTTGCGGCGCTGAGCACGGCGCAGGTGGGGGCCTTGAGCAGCGCCGGGGTGCTGGGCCTGACCACGGCCCAGCTGGCGACCTTGAGCACCGCCAACGTCACGGGCTTGAGCACCGTGCAGCTGCGCGCCTTGAGCAGTGCGCAAATCGCGGCCTTGGAGCCGGCGGACTTCAATGTGTTGGGCACGGGGCAGCTGGCGGGGCTGGGCAGCAACCAGGCCTTGGGCTTGACCACCAGCCAGTTGGCGACGCTGGAGTCGGGCAGCATTGCGCGCTTGAGCACCGCCTTTATCAAGGCGTTGGGCACGGGGGCGATTGCCTCCTTGGGCACGGCGCAGATTGTGGGGCTGAGCAG
>NZ_JBHSHJ010000036.1:0-512 GCF_042652905.1 Giesbergeria sinuosa
TCACAACCAACGCTGTTTGCGCCCATCACGTCGTAGAGCCTGTTAATGAAAACCAACGGAATTCCGCGCTCCCGCAATACTCGGATCTGGTCGATCGAAAGTTCCGCCGCCGAAATGACGCCGTCGACACGGTATTGCCAGAGCTGCTCGATCGCACGGTCCGCGTCCGCATCCTGGTCCAGCGTAAAGAACAGCAGGTTCAGCCCGCGCTCGATCATGTGCTGGCTGAGAATGGAAGTGAAATCCGGGTTCACGCTAAGGTTGGACACGATGACCGCGATCAGGTTGGAACGCTTGGTAATAAGCATCCGTGCAATGGCGTTCGGCTGGTAACCAAGTTCGTTCGCCGCCCGCAAGATCTTGGTCCGCATCCGTTCGGATCCGCTTTTGCCCGGGGTGAAGCAGCGCGAGACGGCCGACTGCGACATGCCCTGCGCCTGGGCCATCGAACGCGTCGACCAGTGCGAATCACCCGTCGGCGGCCTCTGGCCGAGCGTCCTGGCGACCAAGGC